>CANHAR010000031.1 GCA_947458495.1 Gammaproteobacteria bacterium
ACTTGCTACACCAATCATCTCATCCTGGAATACGGTGTTGGCGACACCATCGGTACCGCTGATGCTGTACGGATTATTAATGGTGCTGATGTTGTTGGTCCAGGGTCTGCCGGAGCCATAGTAAACAGGCTCAGCTTCAAGATACTCCGCTCCCAGAACAACATGGGCACGTCCATCCAGAGCCTCGCTTCCCCAGGCCATCGACAGGCGGCGCTGATCACCGTCAGATTCTGCGGTTGTGCCCAGCTGAGTGATGACTTCCAGGCCTTCAAAATCGCGGTCCAGCTGAACGTTGACGACCCCTGCAATCGCATCTGGCCCGTAAACCGCACCGGAACCAATTGTTTGAACTTCAGTGCGCTCTATCAGTGAAGGGTTGATGATGCTCAGATCGACTTGTGAGCCGGTTGCGTTGCCCGGAACAAAAACGGTTCCCTGATTCGATGACACCATTCGTCGCCCATCAACCAGCGTGACAGTGCGTTGTGATCCCAGGTTCAGCAAATTCACATAGGCATTGTTGTCACCAAATTGCGTACTGTTGCCCTGATTGTTGACCCCAACACTGACAAATGGCAATTGCTCAAGACTTTCGATGGTATTCACAAAAGCCCGCGAATCCATCTGTTCTGCAGTCACCTCGGTGACAACTATATTTTCAATGGTCGTAGAGCGGCGGATTCTGGAGCCGATGACAACAATTTCCTCAACGTCTGCGGATGGATCGGCGGCCGGTTGGGCGTAAACGTAGTTGGAGGCAGTGGCTCCCATCAGTAAAACGCCTGACGTCACCGCGGCAATGGCAATACTCAGATGGTTAGCTTTTCGACGAAATGGGTTACTCATAGTGGCTAGTACCGAATCAAGGGTTAAGGATTAAGGCTCAATGGATAAGGACGCTAGCTGGCGACTACAAGACAGAAAGCTAGGGGTTAGATCTATATCGACAGGCTTCGACCTTCCGAAGTGTTCTGTGACAATAGTTTGAATTGTAATCACAAAATTGATAGAAAAAGTGTAAAGAATTGTAGTGGCCATCCGCTTCGATTAAGCGGATATAAACAACGCGGCAGGGGTGATTTACTCAGACCACAACTTGATGTTTTTTAAGGTGATATTGCAAAATATGGCTGGCAGGTGGCAGCGCCAGCACCATCGCTTGACGGTGCTGGCCAGCGAGCTTATCAGAGGGCAAACACCATGATCGCAGGGCCGGTGCTCGGAGTGCCAAGGGCGCTGCTGTCAGCGCCCAGAAAACCGGCAATGATGCCGTACAGACTACCCACAAAACGGCTAGGCTGACCGCGCACAATGGCAACATATTGTTTGCCATCGACCGCATAGGTCATCGGGAATGACGAGGGGATATGTCCCAGCGAGGTTTGCCAGAGCACAGTGCCAGTATCCGCGTCGATGGCTTTGAAGGACTGATCGAGGAATCCACCAAACACCAGACTGCCCGCCGTTGCCAATGCGGCCGTTACCGGTGGCGTTGTTTCGCGGTGAGCCCAGGCCAGCTCCATGGTGTCCAGATTAATGGCCTGCAGGCGACCAAAGTTACCATCGCTGTCCGGACGTGGTTGGGCGGTCGTCTCGACGCCTGAACTCAACAGCGTGCCCTCACCGATAGGGCCGGCCATCATGCAGAGTTCTGACAAGGGCAGGTAAACCATGTTTCTGCTGCGATCATACGAACCAGCCTGCCAGTTTCTTCCCCCCAGCATATAGGGGCACAGTAAGTGTCCTGACTCGGCATTGGGTATCGCGCTCGGGTACAAAGTCTTGTCGCCCGTCAGCGGATCAATATGGGAAATCATGTTCTGGATGCCGGTATCCAGCGACGTCAGGTATTCACCGGTAGCCGCATCTAGCATGTCATACAGCGCCATCTTGCCGGCGGTAAACACCACTCTGCGCTGCTCACCATTGATCTGCAGATTGGCCAACTGCCGCTCATAGACCCAATCCAGATCCCACTGATCGTTGGGCATATGCTGGAAGTACCAGGCCAGTTCACCGGTGCGTGGCCGCAGTGCCAAGGTGGCGTTGGTATACAGTGCGGCGTTGGACACGCCGTCAATGCCCAGATCAGGCAACAGTGGCCCGGTATCGTAGGTCGGCGCGGTGCCAAAAAACACCAGATCCAGCACGGGATCGTAGCTGCCGGGTATCCACACCGATCCACCGCTGCGCTCATTCAGCGGGAGGTTGTTCCAGGTATTTCCACCCGGTGCATCAGGGCGGGCAACTGTGTGGAAGCGCCACTGTTCTGCGCCGGTCTCAAGGTCCAGGCCAACAATAAAGCCGCCCTCGGGCACAATCGTGGCGCCGACGCCCTGCACCACCATGCCATTGGCCACCATGGGCGCGCCGCGAAGGGAATAGTACCCTCTGTTCAATTCCGTTGTCGGCACACTGATCGCCTGCTCCCACTCTACCTCGCCGGTGCGCGCATTCAGCGCCACCACATCCAGATCGTTATGCGGCACGATGACCTTGTCACCGTGCAGGGCAATGCCGATGCGGCGACCATCAAGATTTTCAGATTCGTGCTGGTAGCGCCACAACTCTTCCCCATTGCGGGCGTCCAGTGCCAACAGCACGTTGTTGTTGTCGGCGATAAACATCACGCCGCTGTGTACCAACGGTGTGGTCATATTGCCGCCTTCACCCAGCGGCGCACTCCAGGCGAGTTTCAGGTCAGCCACATTGTCGCGATTGATCTGCTCCAGGGCGCTATGACCACTGAGGTCGTAAGTGCCCCGCCACATCAGCCAGTCGCTGTCCGGTGGATCCAGCAGCAGCTGATCTGTCACCGGTGCGTAATCCTGCAACGGGGACAAATCGGACTGGGCCATTGCTGTTTGCTGCAGGACCGTTTGCTGCAGGACCAGCGCCAGACCTGTCAGGGTCAGTATTCGAAATGACGTGCGCATGAGGGGATTCCTTGTTTTGTTAGCGGAGCGGGGAGAGCCGTGCGACCGAAATTCTGAGGCTCCAGAAATCATCGTGTTGCCTGTTGTCCACTCTGGGGCGGATGACGCTCAAGGGCGTGTAGGAAAAAGCGACGCTGGATTGCCAAACGGGTGTGATCGCGACACGCGCACCGAGTGTGAAGGTGTCGACCGTACCGCTGGATTGCAGCTCCCAGTAATGCAGGGAATCAAACAGCGGTGCTTCAACCTCCACAAAAGGGCGGAAGTGTGTTGTGGCATACGCAACAAAGGGCTGCAGTCGTCCATCAAACATGGATCGCGACAGCATGACTTCGGCGCCTTGCTGATTCATGCGTAAGCGGTCAACCGAGGGCCCGCTACACCCGAACGGGTTAGACGCACTGCCGGGGGCATTGGAGGCGACGTCTCGGCTGCAGGTGACATCGGCGGAGGCGTGGCCGCGCACAGCATGTAAGCGGCCTCCCAGTCGCCATGAGCCGACGCTGACCAGCTCTCGCTCTAACGCCAGGCCAAACAGGGATTCCGGTTTGGCGCCGTCAATCTCCAGAGGAGGAGTCCAGGATAACTCTGCGGTCACCGCAGCGGGCAACGCCACGCTGAGGCGTGCCCGGCCAAACACAGGTGATTTATTCATATCTTCGGGCTTGAATCCGCCGAAGCCGACACGTTGTTGTTCCTGACTCAGATGCGGGATGGATGCCAGCTCGGCCTCCAATTTCCAGGTGAACACACCACGATGTTCCGCAGGCCCGCTGCCAAGGTTCAGCGCACTGGCAAGAGTGTAGGCCATCGCCCAGCCTTCGGGGCTGTCAAAGGCCTCGAAGTCATAACCGCTCTCAGGTGCCTGAGCCAGTAACACAGGGCTGATGACGGCACTCATCAGTGCAACAGATAGTGTTTTTAATATGTTCAAGTGATGCCCCTGACGAATCTGAATCGGTTGCTGCTTAGAGTCCGTAAATAATGTAATTGGCGGTGTCAGTTGCACAGCTTGAGGTGGCCGAATCCACACAGGACCAGGGGTTACCTCTTGGCATGCGCAGATCAATGTAGGATCGCAGCGCCTCGAATTGGCTTGGCAACTTCCCTTTGACATCATCAGCGTAACCGCCCACACCAGTGATGCCATGGCATGAGGCACATTGATTGTTGTACTGCGTTCTGCCAGCTGCAACGCTCAGGGCTAACGCGCCGGCCGCATCAACAGGTACCGGTGGTAACGACCCGAGCACTGGCTCATTGCGCACGGACAATACGGTCAGGTTACCGAACAAAAACGTCACGTCATTCAGCAAGGTCAGTCTCACTTCATACAATTCTTTGCCAACTCTGACGCTGGGAATAAACAGAAACGAGCCTTCCAGACGCGTGGCAGTGTCCCCCGCCACAATGCCTGTCTCGTAAAAATAGGCATCAATCAGAGTAAATTCCATGGGCTCATTTTTGGTGAGCTGCAGCGATGCATTGGCGATGCCCAGACCCGGCGCATTAACAACCGGCAGGTTAACAACACCGGTTGCATCGTTAAACGTTGATATCGCGGGAACCGCAACCGACTTGGTCTGACCCACCCAGTTCACCGGCGCAGCGGTAACGGCTTTACCGGCTCGATCCAGCGCCTGCACGCCGTTGCGGGGTAATTGTGACTTGCGGTAGCTGAGAGTATCGATTCCCTCAAGCCGGATTTCGCCGCCTTCGCGGTGAATGAAGCTGGCGGGTATGACGTAATCAACGTGTAGCTGGGTAACGGACGAGAACGCACTGGTGGCGACTAACAAAGACTTATTAGCAGTCTGCGTAGTTGTCAGATTGGCGGGGAAGGTAAACGTTTGCTGCGCGACGCCATTGGCATCAAACGACCTCAGTTGTCGCCCGGCGAGGCGATCCTGATTATTCGATGTTGTGGTCAGCTTGATGTACTGCAGCGACCCGTCACTGCTGGAAAACACTTCAGCAATTCGCCAGGCATCCACGGCATAAACCGATTGCATGCCAGCAAGGCTGATGATGATCGCCGCGTAAAATTTGATCAGTCGAAGTGCCATGCCTGTTCGCCTCTGGTGTTGTTTTTATCCAATATACTACGACTTATGCAAAATCACAGATCAAAACGCGCTGGCCGTAATAATTAGACTTTTAACCATCCTACAAATGGACGCTGTAAAAACCAACAAATGGACGCTAAGATAACCCGCAAATGGACGATGAAAATCAGGCTGCACCAATGATCACCGACCTCTACCCCAGAGCCATCAGGAACCGACTGCAAGCGGCGCTCACTGACACGCCCGTCGTTTGTCTGTTGGGGCCGCGTCAAACCGGCAAAACCACATTGGCGCGCAGTCTGGCACCCGCGCGTGCCTATTTCACACTAGACGACAGCACTATCTGCCAGTTGGCCAACGATGACCCGGCGGGTTTTGTAGACAGCTTGCCCGCGCAGGTAACCTTGGATGAGGTGCAGCGAGCGCCGGGGCTGCTGATCGCCATCAAGAGTGCGGTTGACCAGCAGAGAACACCGGGGCGCTTTCTGCTGACCGGATCAGCCAATCTGCTTTTGCTGCCCGAGATACAGGACTCATTGGCCGGTCGCATGGAAGTGCTGCACCTGCACCCACTCTCCATGGCTGAGCTGCACCGCATGCCACCAACGTTCCTGACCACCTTGCTGGATAGTCGCTTCAAGTTGCAAATTGCTGAATCCAGCACGGATATCCCAACGCTGGCAGAGCTGCTGTGCAAAGGCGGCTATCCGGAGCCTGTACAACGCACCTTGGTGCGGGCGCGGCAGTGGCACCAACAATATGTGAGCGCCATCATTCAGCGCGACGTTCATGATATTGCGAAGATCAATGACGAGGACACGATGTCGCGGCTGATTGAATTGCTGGCCTACCGAACCGCATCGCTGCTGAACGTCAACAACCTTGCTCAGGAACTTGGTGTGCAACGGGAAACCACTGAAAAGTACCTCAGCATATTGGAGCGGCTGTTCCTGATCCGACGCCTGCCGGCATGGCACCGCAACCATGCCAAACGGCTGATCAAGTCGCCCAAACTACACATAGTTGATTCAGGCCTTGCGGCGACTCTGAGCAAATTGACGCCGGCGGAGTGGCTGGCACAAAGCACGGCCTTCGGCCATCTGCTGGAAAGTTTTGTGCTGCAGCAGATTACCAGCCAGAGTAGTGCCCTGGATGATGAGTTGCGTTTGACGCACTATCGGGACAAGGATCAGGTTGAGGTGGATATCGTGATTGAGCGCGGCCGCGAGGTCTGGGGTGTGGAGGTGAAAAAGGCCTCCTCCGTGGATATCCATAAAGATGGCGCGGGATTGAAGCGGCTGGCGGAGCGGGCAGGCAAGGACTTCAGAGGTGGCGTGCTGCTGTATGGCGGCAACCATGTGCTGCCAATCAGTACACAAAACTGCTTCGCTTGCCCGATTAATCTGTTATGGCGTTAGGGCGTTGAAACTGGAATTTGTATTGCATGCCCTGTATAAAAGCTGAGTCAAAGACTAAGCCACCACGAACAATAAAAAGTAAAGGGAGCCTGCATGTTGACCATCAAAGCCGAAGAGGCCACCAAAGACTACGATGTCATTATTGTGGGTTCAGGCGCTGGAGGTGGGCAGATGGCCTTCACACTGACGCTGGCGGGCATCAAGTGTCTGATGCTGGAAGCGGGTCGAGCCTATGATCCTGTCACCGAAACACCGATGTTTCAGCGCCGCGATCAGGCGCCTCTGCTCGGCAACGCCACGCCCGACAAAGAATTTGGCTTTCACGATGCCACGGTTGACGGCGGTTGGCAGATGGAGGCTGAGCCCTACACCCAGGCAAGCGACAAACCGGAAGAGCAGTTCTGGTGGTGGCGTGCCCGTATGCTCGGCGGTCGCACCAACCACTGGGGACGCATCTCGCTGCGCAACGGACCCTATGATTTCAAACCCAAATCACGCGACGGATTTGGTCTGGATTGGCCCGTTGATTACCATGAAATAGAACCGTATTACACCAAAGTTGAGCAGCTTATTGGCGTCTATGGCTCTAATCATGGCCTTGAAAATACCCCAGACTCACCTGCCGGTGTGCTGCAGCCGCCGCCAAAAGGGCGCGCGGGTGAATTGCTTGCGCAGAAACATGGCAAGACGCTGGGTATCCCGATCATTCCGATACACCGAGCGGTGTTAACACAAAAGCTCGATGCCGACAGGCTTCCTGCCGTACTTTTCCCCGGCGACAGCTGGGCGCAGAAGATTGTGGGCGATGCGATGCGCGCCCGGTCTGCCTGCTTCTGGGCAACGCCTTGTGGACGTGGCTGTTCCACCGGTGCGAACTATCAGAGCACAACCGTGCACCTGCCGCCGGCGCTGGCTACCGGCAATCTTGATATTGTTGCCAATGCGCACGTGCGGGAAGTATTGGTCGGGCCGGATGGCAAAGCGACGGGCGTCTCGTTTATCGACAAAACCACCGGAAAAGATTGGCAGGTAAACGCCAAGGCCGTGGTGCTGGCTGCCAGCAGCGGTGAAACAGTGCGCATCATGCTCAATTCCAAAAGCACGCTGTTTCCGGATGGAATTGCCAATAGTTCCGGACTGGTCGGCAAGTACATCATGGATACGGTAGGCACCAGCCTGCAGGGGCAGATCCCGGCCTTGGAGAATCTGCCGCCTTACAACGAAGACGGGGCAGGCGGTTCACATTTTTATGCGCCGTGGTGGCTTTACCAGGACGCGGCAAAACTGGGCTTCCCGCGCGGTTACCACATTGAGATGGGGGCTACGCGTGGCATGCCCGGTGGCGGCAATCCTCTGCCCGATGATCTGGGGGCCGGAGCCTACGGATCAAAATATAAACTGGAAGCGCGCCGCTATTACGGGTCCTTTATGGGCTTTGCCTGCCGCGGCGAGATGATTCCCAATGACGATTGTTTTGCCGAGCTCGACCCTACCGTGACGGACAAATGGGGAATACCCGTTATGAAATGGCACTGGAAATGGGCCGAACATGAACAGCGCATGTGTGACCACGCTGAACAGACTTTCAGGGAACTGATCGAAACCATGGGTGGCACCGTTCGCGGCGTCACCACCGCGCGCAACCGCATCGAACCGGGCGGCAAAATCATCCATGAGGTGGGCGGTGCAATCATGGGCAGCAACAGGAACACATCGGTGTGTAATGGCTACAATCAGACTTGGGACGTGAAGAATCTGTTCCTGGTGGATGGAACGCCATTTCCATCCAATGCAGACAAAAATCCGACACTCACCATCATGGCCATGGCGTGGCGCGCGGGTGACTATCTGGTTGATCAATCGAAAAAGGGGCTGCTCTAATGTCGCATGATTATCAGGAACCCGAATCGCTCGGTATTGTTCCCATCTTTGTAAATCACGCGCCACGTTTACCGCGACGCACCGTTTTCAAATGGTTTGTCGCCGTGGCGACTGCGCTGAAACTGGGCGATGCATCAGTATTTGGCGCTGAACCACTGCCCACTGCCCCACCCGTGTCTGCCACTGGTTATGGCGGCGATCCGCGGCTAAACCAGGCTTACAGTCCGGGAGATCTGTGGCCGTTAACGTTGAATCGGGCGCAGCGTGTTGCCGCCACGGCATTGGCTGACGTAATACTGCCGGCCGACAGTCTGGGACCGGCGGCCAGCGACGTGTTTGTCATCGATTTTGTTGATGAATGGGTCAGTGCACCGTATGCCGCCCAATTGCTTGATCGCGAGATTGTGCTGCCTGGGCTGGATTGGCTGGATGCGGAGGCTGTCAGGCGCTTTCAGCAGGCGTTTGCAGAGCTGCCGCCAGAACAGCAACAGGCCATCTGCGACGACATCTGTTTCGAGCCAGATGCCGCAGACGAATTCAAACCCGCGGCCAGATTTTTCAGCAGGTTTCGTTCGCTTGCCGCTGCCGCTTACTACGCCACACCGCAGGGTTGGGAGGCAATCGGCTATGTGGGCAACCAGCCCTCGTTAACGTATGAGGGCCCGCCTCAAGAGGTGTTGACCAGGCTGGGCGTGGAACAGACGGTACTCTAAAATTTGACCAAGGATCGTGGCTGCGCCGCGAGTAATAAAATTCAATTGCAGTGCTGTGAGATCAACTTACTTGATCAGGGAGTTACCGGACATGCTCAATACTCGTCGTCGATTTTTGCAGGGCGCTGTCAGCGCCGGATTGTATGCCGGCATGTACGCCGGACTGGGCGCCACCGGCCTGCGGATGCCGGCATTGGCACAAAGCACCGGACTGGGTCCCGCACCAATGATGCCGGGTCTGCACACTGTCGACACCAATGGCATACGCATGGCGGTCTACGAGCAGGGTGCTGGCCCAGCCGTCGTGTTTTGTCATGGTTTTCCGGAATTGGCTCTGAGCTGGCGCAATCAGATCGGGCCGGTGGCCGCTGCCGGTTTTCACGCCATTGCCCCGGACCAGCGTGGTTTCGGGCTGACGGGAGGCTCTGCGGATGTTGCGGATTACGGCATGGATGTATTTTGTGCAGACCTGATTGGTCTGCTGGATGCCAAGGGCATCGACAAAGCGGTGTTTGTCGGGCATGACTGGGGCGGCGCTGTGGTGTGGACCATACCACGTGTGTATCCGGATCGTTGTCTGGGCATTATCGGTTTAAACACCGCCGCCAGCAGGCCGGGTAACCTGCCGCCAGTGCAGGGCAGCGAGCCATCGTTGATTGTCAGAACCGCTGATTATTACTTCAACACCTTTCAGGAACCGGGGCGCGCAGAAGCGGTGCTGGAGGCGGATGTCCGCAAGTCGTTTGAATTCTTTCTGTCGCGCGGCGGCATGTGGAACAAGGATGTATTTGCGGCTCTGCCGGAAGATTCACCGCAGCGGCGCATGGATTTTCTGGGCATGTTGCAGCAAGACATTCAGCCGGGGGACACCTTCCTCAGCGCAGAGGTCATGGACTATTACGTCAGCGCCTATGAAGCAACCGGGTTTACCGGTGGCCTGAACTGGTATCGCTCGGCGATGCGTACGGCGGTTGCGCTGGCGAATGCTCGCAACACCATTGATGTGCCCTGTCTCTACATTGGCGCAGAACATGATGTGATTCTGCCGCCCGCGTCAGCCGACGGCATGGAGGACTTTATTGCCGACTTGGAGAAGGTCACCGTGCAAGACAGCGGTCACTGGACACAACAGGAACAGCCGGACGACGTGAATCGCATCATTCTGGACTGGTTGGCTCGCAAGATTGCCTGATGGCGATTGCCTGAGCGCTGCCGTTAATGCTCGGCAGCCTGCTCAGGCACGTAAGTCTCATAGACATAGACCGTGGTCTTGGTCAGGTTACCCAGATGCTCTTCAATCACCGGCTTGACCTCGTCCCAATTCAGACCACCAACGCCTGTCGGTGGCGAAAATCCTTGTACATGGAAGGCCAGTTTTTGCGCATGGACAGCGCCAGCCCTTGAGCGAAATCATCGTTAGGCGCTACGCCATGGGCAATCATTCCGGCCTTGCTGAGCAGAATATCCCCGGCAAGGTACTTGATCATTTTTACCTCACAATCGGTTGGCTCAAAATCAGTTGACTGGGCAATTATGCTCTTGAACACCCGTTGAGACGTTGATACAAGTCATTGTAAGACCAGACTTCTACAGATCTTTTGACTGCAAGGCTCTTCAACCGCCACGCCCTTAAAGCGCCGCCGCAATCAACAGCAAACAGATCACGACAATAATGGTGGCGTTGCGTCGCAAGCGGAAAAACCAATCCGCGTGTATGCCGGTATTGCGCAGTTTTATATCCAGCGCGAGCAGATACAGAAAGCACAAAATCTGCAGCAGCGTGGTGGCCAGTTGATTACCAAGCAACAGTGACAGCCATGCGAGCAGTGCAACGATATTGCTGATGATCAGTAAATGGCGCGGGCATCTGTCGGCAAAAAACAAATAAGCCGCCCAGTGGATGCCACAAAGGAAGGAGATAATCACCGCGCTGTAGGTGCCGGCGATAAACGCACCGTCCAGCCCGGCCATGGGCAGTGACGCTGGGATTATCATGGGGAAATGCAGCAGGATGACGGCGCCGATCAGCGGCAATGTGCCACTGTAAGTCAGCGTGTTTGCAACGGTGATATCGAGTTGTTTCATGGCGTGTCTCACAGGGATGCGGATCAGAAGCGCGGCCATCTTAAACAAAAACCCCGCTCAACAATATTGCTGAGCGGGGTTTCTGTTAGTCAACAACGTGTAGTTACCAGGATGTAGTTACCTGCGTGAGATCAGAAGTTGAAATTCACCCGACCATACACAACGCGTCCCAGCACATCCTGTGATTCTGCCGCCACACCGGCAATCATGCCGGTTTGCTGCGGCATGCGGTCGGTCAGGTTGCGCGCGCCAACCGAGAGATTGACATCGCTGCCAAACAGCTCAAGTCCCCGGTAAGAGTAGAACATGTCCAGCTGAGTCCAGGTGCGCAGCTTGTCGGTGATACCACCCCATTCATTGCCAGGAAACGCTGCCTGGAAGCTGAACTCGTTGGCATCAAAAATCACCTCGTCCACATAGCGCGTGGTGGTGCTGACGGTATGGTTGCCCAGAGACCAGTTGATGCGCAGGTTTGCACGAATCTTCGGAGTGGTTGGCACCGCGCCGAACTGGTTATTCTGCCGGCCCACCGCCTCTCTGACAGGCTGATCCGCCGCCAGCTGGAAACGGTAGGTATCCATGTAGGTCGCCTGCAATTGCATGTCGATGTCACCCCAGCCATTGAGGCCAACATCGTCCAGACTGAACCCATAATCCATCTGAGTATCCCAGGCGCGCACCAGCATGGACGACGCATTGGAATCGCTTTGCAGAATGCGGTCGGGCGTGGTGTTGTCCTGAGGGTTAGGGATTATGCGCTTGTCCGATCGCGGGTCTCTCTGCCAACTCTGAAGCTGCGCCAGAGTGGGGAAAGGCGCGGCCGTGGTCGGAGTAAAGCCGGTTGCTTCACGGAAGTTGCGGTAATCGGTGCGGATAATATCCTGCGTTGTTGTGCTGACAATACGGTCGGCAAAATCGGTTTCGCTCCAGGTCAGCGACCAGGTCAGGTTATCAAGTAACACCAGGTCAACACCAAGGGAGAGACTGTCCGAGGATTCGGGCGTCAGATTCGGGTTGCCCGTACGGCAAGAGGTGATGAATCCCTGAAACGAGGAGAACAGGTAATCCACGTTACTTAATCCACACACTTCCGGCGAATCCAATTGCGACAGCGTGGGCACAATAAATGCCTCACCCTGAGTAGCACGGATGCTCAACCAGTCAGTGGCCACATAAACCAGGCCGAACTTGTCAACCACCGCGCCCTGACCGGAGCTGAAACTTTCATCCCTGACAGCGGCCGATAACTCCAGATTGTCCAGTACCGGAAAGGCGAGTTCGGCGAACCAGGAGTCACTGGAACGGCCTACCTTTCTTGGCAGAGCGCGCACACCAATCAGTTGATCATTCTTGATGGAGGTCGCGGTTGGCCCATCCTTCTGGGTTTCTTCGCGGCGCTGGTAGCCGGTTGCCATGGCAACAGGACCACCCGGCAACTCAAATCCGCCCAGTGGCACGTCACCTGAGAAGATCAGATCGAAGGTCTGCAGTGTGTTCCGGTCATTGACTCGTTCGTTGGTGTAAATCGCATCCGCAACGTGCTGGGGTGTTCTGAATCGGGCATCGGTGGCACCAAACGGGTTGAAGCAGCTTTTGACATCTGTGACTACATCACAGTTCAGGCCCTGTGCTACCGCACCGAGGCTGAATTGCTGGGTGCTTTGACCCACATTGTCATAGTGGCTGTACACGTAATTTGTTGTGCCTTGCCAACCTTCCAGCATCGGCACGGCAAAATCCAGACCGGTTGCGAAGCGCAGGGCGCGCCGGTCACCCAGATTCATCTGAATATGGCCAAACTCCTGCATGATGGTGGGTATGGTGTTGGCCTCTGGTTTGCCAAACGGCAGCCACTGTGAACCATTGATCCTCACATCTTCACTGAACGGAACCCCGCCCAGGGGATCGTTAGTGATCGAGGCAAAGCGGTTATTGGCCAGCACAACGCTGCCTGCAGCATTACGCAGCGGCACTGGTCGGCCATAACCATCCAATACGATGTTGCCTGAACTGTCGCGGCGTGGAGCAGCAAACAGATCAACACCGGTGGATGTTCTGGCTCGGAAATTGTTGCCGGGCAACTCCCCGCGCACAACTGGCAGATCTTCTGATCGGGCACCCGGATTGCCTGTATTGTTGCGGTTACGGGTTAACTGTCGGTTCCACATAACCTGTGTGCGGAAGGTAGTATCGTCGTTAATGTCCCAATTCAGATTGCCGTACAAGGATGAGGTATCAAACTCGGGCTGAAAATCCCGTGTATCACCAAAACTCATGAAACAGCGACCTAACGCAGGGTTACCCCAGGCATTGTTGCCATCACTTACCTGATCCGCTTGAGTCTTGAACCCACACGCCGGATCTGGCCGACTGCGCGAGGTGGTGAGCAAATCGCCGTTGGCGTTGCGGTTGGGCACCAGGAAGTTGCCGGGGTTGGACCCGCCGTTGTGGGTGAGGCCAGCCTTGACATAGTCTGGCCGCTCGCCCCATTCGAGGGCACCGGCGTCAACAAACGAGCCGGCAAACACCAGATCAACTGAATCAAAACTTCTGCCCATCAAAAATGAGCTTTCAGCCTTGCGGTAATCCCCACGGCTGTCGCCTTCTTCGAAGTATTCGACTTTTAAACCATCATAAGAGGTATAGGGAATCAGGTTGACCACGCCGGCAACGGCGTCGGAGCCATACAGCGCCGCGGCGCCATCCGTGACTATTTCCATACGTTGCAATGCAGAGGCGGGCAGCATGGATTGCACGTTATCGGTGGCGATGCGTTTTCCGTCGATCAGGGTCAGCGTGGCGCGTGGGCCAAGACCGCGAAGATTGAAGTTGGAGGTGGTGCTGGTGACGCCTTGTATGGAGTTGGTCACCGCGGTGCCATTATTAAATGTGAGGTTCTGAATCACCTGCGCCATGTTGACGGTGCCCTGAGCTTCGAGATCCTCGGCACTTAAAGTCGTGACCGGCGATGCTGCGTTGATACCTTCGCTACGTCGGATAAAGGAACCGGTAACAATGACCTCTTCGATTTCCGGTTCAGCCGGTTGCGCCTGGCTATTGCCGACAAGCAGCATTGATGACATGGAAACAGCGATAAAAATTGCACTACGTTTGTAGGTAAAACCAATATGTGATTGACCAAGATGAGTAACAGACATCAACAGACTCCTAATGATTATTTTTATTTTTGATCAGTAACACAAACATATTACTGACCAACGATCTTTAGGCGATCGCGCACACGAAGTCTTGTTCATTATGAAAATAAAGCCGACGAATAGTGAAAACCAAAAATTCCGGAAATCATTAGCATGATTGATTCTGAAAACGCTGGCCCGGCAGGATTGACACGGCGCTTGATTGGTCGCGGTCAGCAGAGTTGACATGGAATCGTTTTGTCACTTATGGTGATCAAAGGAAACAATAAAAACAAAAGAGCAAAATGCTATGACTCAACAAGTTGTCCAGTATTTTGTCAGTGCCCTGGCCATCTCGCAGTTACTGTTTATGGGTTTGTGTTACCTCGCCCACTACGGCCAACAGGCACTGAGTAGATTGGTAGCAGTCTATTGTCTCGGTCTCGCGTCTTACATCATCTTGATGATGCCGGTGACACAAGCGTCACCGCTGCCCTTAAAGCAGATGTTTCTGCTGCTGGCGATCATTTCACCATTTATGTTGTGGGTGATAAGTCACCGTCTGTTTACTAACCAGCTTAAAACACCCACATGGGCGTGGTTAGTGTTGCTGACGTACATCAGCTTGCGACTGACTGGCTCTTCGGCTACTGCCTTGAGTTATGAACTGAACGGCCTGTTGTTGGCAGTCTTAATGTACCTGCCACTCATCGTCATGCTGGCTTTTTCCTCTCACGCGATTTTTCTGGCAATACATCACTTTAACAACGACCTGGTTGAACACCGACGAAAATTGCGCGTTGCGTTTGTTTTCACCATGGGACTGATTGTCAGCATTATTGTGGCATCCGGCTTTCTACAGTTCCTGCCCGAGACTGTTCACATTTTTTTTATCGGCATGATGTTCTTACATGCCCTGTTTTTTAATATCTTCATTTTTCGTTTGCACGAGGAGTCCCCACGCGTGGCCGCATCCGGTGAGCCGGTGTCACAGCCAAACATCAGGACGTTTTATTCCAGATCAGACAAGACTTTTTTTGATCAGCTTAACGCGACCCTGGAGAAAGATCTGTTGTACGCGTCATCGGGTTTGACAATCACCAGCCTCGCGGACGCCATGCAGGTCAGAGAATACATGCTGCGGCGTTTTATCAACCAGAAATTGGGTTATCGCAACTTCAATCAGTTTTTAAACGAATTCCGCGTCAAAAAAGCCATCGAAATTCTCAAGAGCAGTGGGGAAAGTGGCGCGAAGATATCCGGCATTGCTCTGGATGTGGGTTACGCATCCTTATCGTCCTTCAACAAAGCCTTTAAAGAACTGCATGGCGTAACGCCATCGGTTTACCGCAACCGGCTGCTTGTTTCCTGAAAATGCCTGAGGCAGCGTTACCTGACCAGATGAAACGCTGTCTGCCGCCGATACACCCAGTGTCGCGCGCCATCGGCATCCAGGTAGGCCTCTTCCTCTTGCCGGCAGTTGGCTGGTTCGCCATTCCACTCGGGGATTGCCCTTGTGGCTTGCAGTTCGATGGAATGCCAGGTAGATGGCAACAGCGGCGCGTCGCCGCGGATTGGCACACCTTCCTGCGCGTCCCAACGACCGATCATCGGGCCGGCGCCGTGTCCATGATCACCAATAGGGTGTGAATAAACAGTGCCGGTAATGCCTTCGGTACGCATGCGCGCCAGTGTCGCGGCAAGAATTTCATTGCCAGTTCGCCCAGGCTCCATTTCTTCCAGCACCAGTTCCTGCATGCGGTTGGAGTCCGCAATACATTGCTGCAGACCGGCAGGCGCGTTGGTCTCGCCGGGTTTGAGCACGTATCCCAGATGCTGAGTGTCGGTATGCAGGTTCATGGCTACCACACCAAAGTCTGTCCACAGCAGGTCACCCGGCAGGATGACGGTGTCGCCACTGATGCGGCCACTGCCCTGGCGCGACACATCCACAGAGGGCTGAAACCACACCTGATAACCGAGCTCCTGCACACGCTGGCGCATCCACCAGATCACGTCCTCAGTGGTCGTTTTGCCGGGGGTAATGACAGAATTCGAGAAGGCCTGCGAAATGATGGCGTGCACACTCTCGGTGATGTTGCGGTAACGCGGCATCATCTCGGGTAAGCGCAGTGCAATGTAGTTAACCGCCAGGCGCGGCTCGCGCACCACGCGCTCGACATAAGGGCCAAGCGCCACTTCCAGCACTTCGCGCTCACCGGCATGCAGGCCGTCGGCAAACGCCCACTCCGAGTCAATGTTAAGCGCAATATTGCGCGGGTCGCGCTCTTCAATCAGTTCACGCAGCAATCGCCACTGTTCATCGCCCACCAGCTCACTGGTTGCCTGAGTCGGCGCGGGCCGCGTTGAGCGGTAGGCTTCAAACACGCCGCCCTGACTGGTGCCGCCCAGCGCCAGCCGCTCGACCGTGCCGTCGGGTTGCAGCGTCATCACATAGATGGAGCGGCGACGCGCTGCAAACGTGGTTGGCGAGGTAATCGACCAGAACACCGGATCTTCGGCATACTCGCGCATCGACAGTATCCACATGTGAACACCATACTCGCTCATCAGCGCCGGCAACACGCGATTAAGACGCGCCTCCAGCCATGCCTGCTGTTCAACCGCCTGCTCACGCAGCGTCGGCAACGGATGCACGTGCGCGGGAATGGACTCCGGAATTGGGACTGGCGCTTGGGCGAGCACCGGGGTCGCCACCAGCGATAACGCGGGAGCGGTTAGCAGAAGAGTGAGGACAAACGAGGGTAAGGCAGTAGCTGATGTCATGGGGTAATCCGGTCAGTTTGTAAAAAAATTCAGGCGGCTATCCCCGTCAGGGTGACCTTTTGAACATCGGTCCGGGCGCTCGCGTGCTCAAGGGTAATCGACACGACATTGCCGTCTTCGTCGAAATCAATCAGCGTGTTTTCATCCAGATCCTTGGTATCCACCGCACTTGCAGATAAAAACTCAATGTACAGAGTGTCCGTATCAGCAAAATAACTCATCTTCATGGGCGAAACCTCCGGCTAATTTAGTCAGTCGTTTTTACAGCCATAACAAAATTTAGCTGCGGATTACCGCATTGATTCTCGGGTTAAAATAGCGTTAAGAGCAATATTGATGTAGTAGTTGTCGCGTCCCCGCTTCACTTTGTGCAAAAAGCCTCCTTCAGTCAACGCATTGAGATACTTAGTGGCAGTGAGCCGGGTTACGTTCATATCCCGCTCGATAAATTCAATTTTGGTGTAGGGGTGTGTAAACAGATTATTGATCAAATCTTGGCTATAGAATTTGTATTGGGCGCGAATGCGATGCTTCACATCTTGCAGCGCAAATTTGATGGCACTGATGGAGTCAATGGTGTCGGCCGCTGTTAGCTCAATAGCGGTAAGCATATACAACACCCATTCCTCCCAAGCATCCCTATCCCGCACGTCTTGCAAAAGCCTGTAATAATCAGATTTAGTGCGCAGGATATGGCGGCTTAGATACAACACGGGAATATCAAGCAGACCTTCCTTGACGAGATAAAGTACATTTATGATACGCCCGGTTCGACCATTTCCGTCATAAAACGGGTGGATGCTTTCAAACTGATGGTGAATCAGTGCCATCTTGATTAATGGATCGGCTGCAAAACGCATCTCATCGTTAATAAAAAGTTCAAGATCACTCATCAGTGCGATGATCTCGTCATGACTTTGCGGCGGCGTATAGACGGTTCTGCCCATTCCATCCTTGAGCGCGGTGCCCGGTAGTTTGCGCAGACCCGCGATGTTCTGCTCCAACTCAGCCTGAATGGCGATAATGTGATTGGCTGTAAGCATGCCACTTTCCCGCACCTGCTGAAAACCCGCATACAGAGCCTGACGGTAGTGGAGCACCTCTTTGACAGCCGGGTTGGCAAAATGCGCCGAGTAAAAATCATCCCGGAACAGATCATCATGGGTTGTGACTATATTCTCGATGGCGGAACTATCCTTAGCCTCTTGAAGGCCTAAGGCGCTGATGAGGATGCTCTGGTTAGGGATGGACGCCGCCACACCTTTAAGTTCCGCCAGCTTGCGGCTGGCTAACGCCAACTTTTTGAGAATGGTGGGCGACTCAAAGCGTGTTTCAGGAAGTGTATCCAAGGGCTGTATTGGTTTAAGCATCGCTGAGCCTTGCAAACGACTATATGTATATAAAACCATAGTTTTATATACATATAACCCAGTATATGTAAAGTTACCACTGCATTTTTATCGAAATAAATCCCAGCGGCGCCAGCCTCTCCCCCGCCTACTCCACCCCAAACACCATCCCCGCATGCTTCTCCAGCCGCGGAATCAAAGGCTCAGCCAACGCCGACGCCGGTGTCCAGAAGCCGCCTGGCTTATCGTCTTTGCTGACATCGTCGCGCAAACACAGCGCTGCCTGCCCCAACATACGGGCGGTGGCGCCGTAACCCGGATCACGCTCCCCGTCGAGCGTGGTGCGGATGGTGCGGCCGTCACCCGTGTGGCCGACAAATAACAAATCAAAAAAGCCGGTGCGCTGCATCTCCGGGCTTGGGCCTTCGCCGGGTTTGGGCAGAAAACGACTCATCAGCCAGCGCGTAGGAGGTATGGCAAACCCCAGCATCAGCAGCGGCTGCCCAAACGCGGTGAGTTTGGCGCGGCGGCGGCCTTTATCGGCAGAG
>CANHAR010000032.1 GCA_947458495.1 Gammaproteobacteria bacterium
ACGGTGTGTCGCTGATCGAGGCGGGGCAGGCAACGCCCGAGGCAGTATCCTATGCGATAAACAAGCACATTAGAGGCTTGTCAGATGCCGCAGCCGGCCCGTTCAAAAATATCACTGTCGAGTACGACATCGTCAACCAGGGCCTCAAGGTAACGCAACGTGGCACTGTGGGTGATGTCTTTATCAAGCGCACAGCCGGCACTGGCGCTGATCCCATATTTGGTGTGCTGCCCACAGCGGCCGCGGGAGATCTGGGTGCTCAGATGAA
This sequence comes from Gammaproteobacteria bacterium, assembly GCA_947458495.1. Taxonomy (GTDB): domain Bacteria; phylum Pseudomonadota; class Gammaproteobacteria; order Pseudomonadales; family Pseudohongiellaceae; genus Pseudohongiella. Next base: position 269 of record CANHAR010000032.1, read on the forward strand.
GCCACGTGATACCGACCCCAGCGAATTATTGTTGCCAGGCGTGCTGCCAAACGGTAGCGACTTAAACATCAGCCGTGATCAGCGCTTTGGTGCCAAGGTAACTTATCAGGATGGAAGGTTTTTGTTGCGCAGTGGCACAACGGGTGACCTGTCCAGCATCAATGTAACCCTCAATCGAGAGACCGTAGGCGGTGCGTCAGTGCTGACATCAGCCTCTGCATTGGCAAGCGAGTTGCTGGGTATCCCCGCGTCCGGGCTCGTGGTAAATCCACAAACGTCGCTGATCAATAACCTGCCAACGGTGCGTGGCCAGGGCTCAACACCGCCGATTTTCCTTGGCAAACAAATGGGTGTTGATCCGCGACGATCGTTCTCTGTCACCGCTGCCAATCGTAACCTGACGGTCATTATCAATGGCATTTCATCGCAGATTCGACTTGAGCCGGGCCAGTATTCCATAGGCACTTTCACAAAACACATGCAGGATCGCATCAACCTGATGGCAGACAACCTTGGCAGAACAGTGTCTGGTGTGAAGGTGGACTTTGAGGACAGTCGCGGCGCGTTGAAAGTTACCGGCTCAACATCGGGTGATGAGTCTTTTATCCAGATTGCAGGCAGCTCCGATTGGGGATTGGACAACATTGATACGGTGTTTGGCAAAACCTCTACCTATATCCAGATGGCGCAGGAGACTGTGGCAGGCGGTTCGGTGTATGCATTGCAAGGTAAAGACGGTAAGTGGGTTGAATCAACGGATAAGGGTGACTTTGACGATAACAATATTCCTTACTGGAGCCCGATTTTCCTCGACAAGGGGGAGCTGACGTTTGATACCAGTGGCGCATTGGTGTCACCGATTGGCACCAGCAAACTGGAAAGCGCCAGTATCACCGGCACCGTGGTGGCGCTGGACTACGGCAAAAGCACACAGTTCAACAGCCCGTTTGCGGTGCTAAGTCAAAATCAGAACGGCGCACCGGAAGGTGATCTGGTTGGTGTCAACATCGGTGACGACGGGTTGGTTATTGCCAGTTATTCCAACGGATCGCAGAAATCCCTGGGCAAGATCATTGCCGCTAAATTTGCCAATCCGCAGGGCTTGCGACAAATCGGCGATTCCAGTTTTTACGCAAGTTCTGCATCGGGCGATGCCACCTTCGGGGAGCCTGGAGCAGCGGGTTTCGGAACACTGCGAGCGGGTGCACGTGAACGATCAAACGTTGACCTGACCGCGGAGTTGGTGGATCTGATTACCGCTCAGCGTAACTTCCAGGCCAACGCCAAAGCGATTGAAACCACAAACACCATGACGCAGGCGATTATCAACCTGAGGGGCTAACCCAGCAAAGTTGGGGTCGGGGTAAAAAATGGATAGATTAATTTATACATCACTCAGCGCAACCGCCAGTCATGAACTGAACCGGGTGCAGTTGAGTAACGACCTCGCCAACCTGTCGACAACGGGCTACAAGAGAGCATCTGCCACCACAACACAAGCGGCCTATGTCGATGGACCAGGGTTGCCCACACGATTTCAGCCGATTCTTTCGACAGCTGCTGCGAGAGTCGCCCTGGAAAGTGGCCCGGTAACCTACACAGGTAACGACACGGATATCGCCATGAATGATCAGACCGTGCTGGGTGTGCAGGCCGAAGATGGCAGCATAGCGTTTACCCGGCGCGGAGACCTGCGAGTTAGTGCGACGGGTTTATTGGTGACAGGCGCCGGTCATGTGGTGATGGGCGAGGGCGCGCCACTGACTGTACCCCCAGGATTTTTGATCGATATTGGTCCCGATGGAGGCGTGTATGCAACAGACCCCAACGAGGAGGCGGGTGCTCCGGCGCAGATAGGCACACTGATGCTGCGCGACGCGAGCAATACGCCCATGTACCGGCGCATTGATGGTTTGTATGAGACCCAGGCGGCAGCGGGTGCCGGCGGGGATTTTGAGACAGGTCCCAATCCTGTTTCTATTGCAGTAGGTGCCCTCGAAGGCAGTAACGTGAACCCGGTTGAGGTCATGGTTAACCTGCTGGATCTTTATCGCTCTTTTGAGATGCAGATGAAGATGATCAAAAAATCTGAGGAACTCGATCAGGATGGCGCGCGCATGATCGCGCTGCGCTAAACACTTTTTTTAAATTGACGACATAGGTAGAACATCATGGATGCTTCAATGTGGGTTGCCAAAACCGGTCTCTCTGCGCAATCAACGCGTATGACCGTTATTGCCAACAATCTTGCAAACGTAAATACCACGGGGTTCAAGAAAGACCGTGCCATGTTTGAAGATTTGCTGTACCAGCGAATTGTTCAGGCAGGCGCACAGGCAGACGTGAATTCTCAGAATCCCACGGGTCTGATGCTGGGTACGGGTACCCGCGTGGTGTCAACTGAAAAGATGCATCGCCAGGGCAACATGCTGTCCACCGAGAATGCGCTGGACGTTGCGATTGCAGGCGATGGGTTTCTGTCTGTCCAGCAGGCCGATGGCACGATCGCGTACACACGGGACGGGTCTCTCAAATTATCCAGCGAGGGCACATTGGTGACGTCGTCGGGAGAGGCAATTATACCGGCGATTACCATACCGGCAGACGCTGCCAGCATTACCATCGGGCGAGACGGTACTGTGTCAGCAGAGCTTGCCAATGGTGGTGGCGCCGTTCAGGTTGGCCAGTTGCAGCTGTCTCGCTTTGTCAATAACGCTGGCCTGCAGCCTATCGGACGCAATCTCTATCAGGAAACCTCTGCCAGTGGCACCGCTGTGGTGGGCATTCCGGGCGCACAGGGCGCTGGCATGCTGATGCAGGGTTCGCTTGAAGCTTCCAATGTCAATATTGTGGAAGAGATGGTCAATATGATCGAGACGCAGCGCGCTTATGAAATCAACTCTAAGGCAATCTCCGCTGCCGACGGCATGCTGCGGTTCCTGAACAACAACCTGTAAGACACGTTCATAAAACCAGGGAAAAATGATGTCATTTAAGAATCTTGCAATGTGTTTAATTGTCCCGGCGCTGCTGTCCTGTGCGGCCGGCTTGCCCAAGGACAATCAGATGGATTCAGAGTTCGAATTGATCTATCCAGGTCAGTTTGCGGCAGCGCGCGTCAGCACGGGCTCCATTATGGATAACGGCATCAAGCTTTACCCGTCCAGTCGTCTGCACCACAGCGGTCAGGTCAATGTCGGCGACATCATCACTGTGCTGCTCAACGAGTCGGCGCAGGCCTCTCGTTCATCGGGTTTAACAGCCGAGCGCGAGACGTCCAACAATATTCTGGGTATCGCTCAGGCAGACGCCATTTTGCCTGGCAGCAGTTTCTTCGACGGTGTTTCAACCGCCGGATCGTCGGTATCGTCAAACGGAAGCGGCACCGCGGATCAATCGGCAGCACTCACCGGATCAATCTCCGCGGTGGTGATCGATGTGATGCAAAACGGCAACCTGGTGATTATGGGCGAGAAGCAACTGACCCTGACCGAGGGCACGGAAGTCATTCGTGTCCGTGGTGTGATTCGTCCAGAAGATATACAGCCAGACAACACAGTGCTTTCACGGCGTATTGCCAATGCACAATTTTCTTACAGTGGTTCCGGGGATTTGGCCCGGGCAACGCGGACGCCTGCCGGTATCCGCACACTATTCAGCCTGTGGCCATTTTGAGGAGTATTGGTATGTTTAAAACCGGATTAAAACTGGCCTTTCTGCTGGGTGTGATCACCTCGGGCCCGGTGAATGCTGATCGCATCAAGGATCTGACAGACATCGCTGGCGTGCGCAGTAATCAGTTGATTGGTTATGGTCTTGTTGCCGGCTTGTCTGGCACGGGAGACGGGAAAGATCTGCGTCTGACGGGTCAAAGTCTGCGAGCACTGTTGTCCGGTCTGGGTGTCAGTGTGGACAGCCCGATCAGTGAGTTTGATCTCGGTGATGGCCTGGTTGATCTAGCGCGTCAGAATGCAAACCAGGCGGTGCAGACGGACAACGTTGCTGCGGTATTGGTCACTGCTGAAGTGCCTGCTTTTGCAAAGCCCGGTCAACGACTCGATGTGAACATTTCCGCAATCGGTACGGCAACCAGCTTGCGCGGCGGCAATTTGATTATGACCGAACTGCGCGGAATCGATGGCCAGGTTTACGCGCTGGCTCAGGGTCCACTGTCCGTCACCGGTGTCAGCGCGCAGGGCGCAGACAGTACCTTGGAAATTGGTGTGCCAACGTCCGCCCGTATCCCTAACGGCGCCATGCTTGAGGCGGCGATCGAATCGCCCTTCGAGACTGCGGACCATGTGATTTTTAACGTCCGTGATATGGACTTTTCCACCACACATCGAATTGCCTCGGCCATCAACAATTTGTATGGTTCTGGTACAGCGATGCCCCTGGATGCTGTGTCTGTGGCGGTCACTGTGCCGGTTGATGCAGTGCAGAAAATAGGTTTCATCAGTGACTTGCAAAATATGGAAGTTGAACCCGGTGAGCCAACTGCCCGGGTTGTCATTAATTCGCGCACCGGCACCGCTGTTATAAACCGGTCGGTCAGGGTTACAGCCGCTGCCGTGTCGCACGGCACATTAACAGTCAGGGTGGATGCGCTGAATCAGGTAAGCCAGCCGCAGCCATTCAGTGATGGTGAAACAGTTGGTGTGCAGAATGCAGATCTGTCTGTGGAAGAAGAATTTGGCAGCATGTTTGTGTTTGATAACGGGGTTGAGCTTCAGGAGATTGTGGATGCGTTAAACCAGGTCCGTGTCACACCGTCATCGTTGATTGCAATTCTTGAGGCGCTGAAACGTGCCGGCAGCCTACGCGCTGAACTGGTGGTGATCTGATGAGCATTCCGTCCGGTTCACCCGTTGGCAGCTTTTATGACTTCGGTGGTTTACAGCAGCTCAGGGCTGATGCTGCCTCTAATAATTCAGCTTCCGCAGGCCGTAAAGCGGCCAATGAATTTGAAGCTGCCTTTATGCAAATGATGCTGCAGTCGATGAAACAGGCCTCTGAGCCCATGAAAAGCGATCTTTTCTCTGACGATTCGACTGAGTACTTTGAAGATATGTTTTTGAACGAAGTCTCTCATTTTATCGCCTCGCGTCAGTCGCTTGGTTTGGGCAAGTGGATTGACGAAACGATGAGCGCCCGGCAACCTAAATGACAGATATTTTATCAATTGGCGCGTCAGCCACGATGCTGTATCAGAAATCGTTGGCAACGGTCAGTAACAATGTCGCTAACCTGCACACGGAGGGTTATTCGCGTCAGGAAGCGATTAGCCTGGAAAATAATCCGTCTGAATACGGAGTTCATTACGTAGGCACAGGAGCTTACCTTGGCAGCATCCAGCGAAACTATGATGCGTTTGTAGAGCGTAATCTCAGCACCTCGCTCACTCAGCTGTCGAGCCATGAGTCGATGCACGACTACACCACCCGATTGGTTGACTCGATTGCCTCTGAGTCAACTGCCTTGGCACCGGCGTTTGACAAATTTTTTGCCATCGCTGAGAAATTAAGCGTCGAGCCCTTCTCGACGCCCATGCGCCTCGATTTGCTTTCTTCAGCTGATTTTCTGGCTGGCAGGGTCAGAGATTTTGCGCAAAATCTCACCAATCTGGATCATGAGTCTGCTCAGGAACTCGAGAGCACGGTTGGCCAAGTCAATTCACTCACCTCACAGCTCGCTGATATCAATCGCCAACTGCAGAAAAATAGTACCTTGGCGAGACAGCCAATGTCAGTACTGGATCAGCGTGACAAAGTCCTCAAGGATCTGTCCGCGCTGATTGGAACGGAGGTCACTGAGATGACCAACGGACAAGTTGACGTGCGCGTGAAAGATTCAGGACCGCAGGCTACCCTGGTGTCAGCAGATCGCTACAAAGCGCTGTCTGTGAATTTGGTTGCAAACCGGCCTGGCTCGCAAGTGGTGGTGCTGGACGAATACGGTGACAACAAGCAATTACTCAATTTACAGGGTGGCCGTATTTCCGGCCTCGCAAGCTTCAGATCAGACGTATTGGCGCCGCTGATGTCGCAGATTGAAGTGATGGCAGCGAGTTTTATCTCTCGCGTCAACAGCGTTAACCGTGATGGTCTGACACTCGGGAACGAGGTGGGCGGTGATGTCTTTAAGGTGGAGCGCCGCTTTAGTGTGACCGACACCAATAATATTCCCGTCTCAGGTACGCGCGTGTCGCAAACCCGAGAGCTTGTTAAAGAGGTCAATGTGAGTATTGCCTGGTTGGGTGGAAATACCTGGCAGATCACCGATCGTGACAGCATGACATCGCAATCCGTGGTGGCGATGATGGAGGGCAACTCATTAAACTTGCCATCTCTGGGCCTTTCTGTGCAGTTTGGCGGGCCGCCTGTTCGGGGCGGTGCCATCAACATTAAATCCGATCTGTCTGCCGCCCACGGCATGACCCTGGCTTTGAGTGACGGCAGTCAATTTGCGTTTGGCGAACAATATTATGTGGGCCAGGCTGCCACCAATCAGAGAACTGTTGAGACTAGTTTGATCCCGGGCGCGCAGTTGCCGGTGCGTGGCCTGTTGACAGTGCCGGAGCTGAGCAACTTTGTATCAAAAAATGTGCCGCTGACAACTACGACGAGTTCTGTAAAACCCGCCTTAGTGGTTCCGCAAGGGGTCTCGGAGTTTGTGGTGTCTTTCAGGCCTGCGCTGGGCAGTGATGCTCAACTGCAAGTATTCACGGCCGACTTTAACCATCTTCTGGGTGCTGATCTGAGCCAGAACGCAGGCTCAATCGATGCCATGCGTTTGGCAGCTTTTGATGTCAACAGTCGCTATGTGAACAGCAGCCGACAAGGGGCTTCGGTTGGCAGCTTTGACTATCGCGGCAGCACATTTTTTTATGGCCACAAAGCCTCTGGTTTTACTCAGGCTGTTGATATTCCGGCCGTGACGGGCGCTGCGGGCGGCACTAACCTGATTGCGGCGGGTGCCCTGAAAATCAATGGCCAGGTGTTGGCCGGGCAACTGGCACTGAATGCCGGTGAGTCGCTGTCAGCGCAAAAAGTTGCAGACTGGTTTAACACGAATGTCAGCGCGATCGCTGCAGCACAGAGGCCAGCCGTTCAGGCGGCTGTGGTATCAGTGCCGGTCACTGATCAACGCGGTAATGTGGTGAACGACCCTGCGACAGGGTTGGCGCTCTCAAAGAATGTTGTGCGTTTTGTCGGCAATCAATTGGAGTTCAGCTTCTCGCCGACCGGCAAGCCCAGTGATCTGTCGGTCCTCGGTCTCAATACCGGGCTCTATGGCAGCGGTGCAGCTGCTGAAAAATTACTGATCTATGCCACCGCACCAACAGACGTTCAGACGGATCTGCAGATCAACGTGCCTGCCCATGGGATGCCGAATCCGCGCAAGGAGCTTAACAAGCCCTTCAGTGTTTCATTCTCGATGATCAACAACCAATTGCACTACGACTTGAAAGATCAGCAGGGAGTCCTGATTGCCAGACGTCAGTTTAACGCTGAGGCGGGTGTGGCGCTGCCGGGTATGTCGCTGAAATTCGACCGCCAACCTGCTGCCGGTGATGTCTTTAGTGTGCAGGTTAACGCAAACGCTGCCAGTGATAATCGCAACCTGCAAAAGCTGATTGCCGTGAGTGACGAAAAGCTGGTTAACCAGCAAACGCTTCAGCAGTATTACCTGACCATGCTCAATACCGTGGGTAACGTGAAAGATATTGCATCCATGAACAAAGAGACTGCACAGATTATTCACGATCATGCGGTTGAACAGAAGTCAAAAATTGCCGGCGTCAATCTGGATCAGGAGGCCGCTGACCTCATCCGCTTTCAGCAAGCCTATCAGGCATCGGCCCAGGTCATTCAGGCCTCAATCAAGTTGTTTGACACCTTGCTCAGCACTAGCCGTTAACCGTGAGATGACCCATTATGCGTGAGATGACCCATTATGAAAGTCGCGACAAATCAATATTTCAATGAGCTCACGCGGCTGCTGACCGATCAGCATTCGGAAATCTCCACCCTGCAGGCAAAGATGGCCAAGGGCGACAATTTGCTGCGAGCCAGTGAAGATCCGGGTGCTTCCCTTAAGATACTCAATCTGAATTCATTGGTCAGCAAGCAAGAGACTCAGACGGCGACGTTGAATAGTCTGGATAATCGCTTGGTTGCCGAGGAAGTCGCGGTGACGAGTCTGCGCGACATCATGATGCGCATTCAGGAGTTGGCGGTCATGGGGGCAAATGACACGTATTCACGCGAAAATCGTCAGATGATGGCAGCAGAGATTCGTGGTTATCAATCACAGCTGATCAACCTGGCGAACTCTCGCCACACTGACGGTGGGTATTTGTTTGCAGGGACCAAAAATAGCACGCCACCGTTTACGCGGAATGCTCAGGGCCAAGTCACTTACCAAGGCGATTCAACACGCATCTACTTTCAGGGCTTGGGTAATCAGCAATTGGAAATCAACACCAGCGGGTATGAGCTTTTTTCCGGAGGCAGTGCGACAAAAGATCGCTCGATTGATGCAACATTTGCATTTGGTGAAATAGACAAATTGGTTGTAGCGCTTGAAAGTGGCAAACAGGCCGATATCAGTGCCCAGATTGCAACCTCAGATAAGCTGCGCGGCAATCTTGAACTGGCGCTGACCAAAATTGGTGTCAGGCGAAATGTCATCGAATCACAAGCCAACATTGTTCAGGAGCAGTCAGTCACCTTGCAGGGGCTTTTGTCGGAACAAAAAGATCTGGACTATACAGAGGCAATCACTAAACTTTCTGCCCGCATGCTGGCACTAGAGGCAGCTCAAAGCAGTATGGCGAAGATTTCCCAGCTGAATCTGTTCAACTATCTGCGCTGAAGTGTCGACTTGATCGTGACACGCTATTTATACGCCAACAGGACGCAATGAAATGGAGCCCGTAGATAAACCCAAACGGCAAACTGCCGCGCTGATGAAGACCCTTGATGTAGGGTCAGGAGTGGACATTGATAGTCTCGCGCGCAGCCTTGCCGAGGCGGAAACATCCGGCCGAATTAACACCACAAAAACGCGGATGGCGTCAGTTGAAACCCGGATGTCCGGCTATGCTGTTGTGTCTTCGTTTCTTGATGATGTCAAAAGAGGCTTTGATGGTCTGAAGAATGTCAGCGAATTGTTTACGACCTCGGTTGGGTCCTCAGACACTGCGCGGGTGCCCGTCACCTTGGCCGGTGATGTCAGTCCGGGCCAGTACAATCTGAGCATACAGTCCCTGGCGGGCGCCACCGTCATCCAGTCCGCCAGCTTTGCAACCAGTGCAAGCGCGCTCAACAGCGGTAGCGCATTTCAGGTGGGGCTGCAGATCGGGTCCGGGGCTGTGTCGACAATTCAAGTGTCTGATGACACGCCGGCAGGCTTGGTCAGCGCGATAAACGCTGCCAATCTCGGTGTGCGCGCGACATTGGTGAACAAGAGTGCCAGCGGCAATGACTGGCAGATTGTGTTGCAGGGCAGCAGTGGTCAGGCGGCTGATTTCAACATTACCAGCAGCACCGCGGCGACGGATCTCGGCTTTTCCTTGGCCGCCAATCGCTTGTCAACCGCGCGGGATGCAGAGATCACCATCAATGGCATGACAGGCATCAAGCGTTCATCCAACCGCATCAGCGATGTTATCCCCGGGTTGACGATTGATCTGAAGGCCAATCCGGGTACCGATGTTGCCATTGTTGTCGAGCGCAGTAGCCAGCCGATAAAGCAAAAGCTGCAAGCCGTGGTTGATGCCTACAATAGTTTTTCTGCCGCTCTGGATGAACTGAGCCGCCAACCCACAGAAGGCAGTGATGAATTTACCGGGTCTCTGCAGCGCGACAAGCAATTTGTGACGAGTTTGCGCGCGCAGTTGAAAGAATTGATGATCCAGGAATCGTCAACATCTGTGGGTGATTACCGAACCCTGAGAGATATCGGTCTGAGCTTCCAGTTGGATGGTACGGCACAGATTGATGAGCAACAACTTGACCTGGCGCTGGCAAGCGATGAGGATGCGGTTGCGACCATGCTGTCAGCCGGCACCGATAACACCAGCAACTTCAGCGTGCAAGCCAAAGGCCTGGCGCAGGATATCAGCATCAAGCTGGGTGATATATTGGGTTCGGAGGGCGTGATTAACCAGCGCAAGGTATCGGGCAAGACACAGATTTCAGTGTACGAGCGTGATCTCGAAAAGCTTGAGGTCAGGCTGGAGGCAATCTACCAGCGCTATATTTCACAATTTTCAGCGATGGAAAGTCTGGTTCAACGCATGGAAGGTATTGGGAGTTATCTCAAAGGGCAGTTTACTGCCATGGAAAACATGTATAAAAACTGATGCTCGAGTGCTGGTAAAGGAGATTGTTGTATGTCTGATAATGATAACCGCGCGGGTTGTGCTGTTTGCAGATTGATCCGCATATACCTGATGGTCGCCGTTCCTTTAATCATTGCCATGGCGCTTGGACCAGAACTTGATTTCCTGAAAGAGATCGATCTGACTAAAGTCGCTGCCGCTTTTGCTGTACTGGGCCTTGCTTTAACCGTGGCCTGGCGCGCATATCAGGAATATTGGCGTAAATAATCAAATGAATCTTATGGTTTGGCGACAAGCATAAACATATGTGGCTCGCTAACGGGTAGGCGACAAGCGATGCTGCCTTGGTAACTGTACGTTATACATTTTTGTGAGGATGCATAGTCGGCGTGATCCAGCGTCCAATAGTTTTCGATGGGCAGTTGCGGGAAAACATTGGTATTCAGAGCAGGATTTATACATTCCTGGGCGGTAATGGCTTTGAATTCATCATCGGTCGGCAAACGCCATTGATACGTAGAATTTTCGCTGAACTCAACTGCGAAGAGGTTTGCCTCTGTCCAGTCGAGCAAGAGTGGTTGGCCTTGGCACATTCCATTGCGAAAATATTGTCCGGCAGGGCATCTGTACCAAACTGTGCCTGAGTCTTGATGCAACGCCAAACCGTCATCAAGTAACTGATAGCCGCCCAGGTCGTCAGGACTAAAGTAACTAAGGCATGATTCTTTTTGTTTGAACTGATCACAACCACTTAGCATTGTCAGCATTAATGCGGAGATCATTAAAGTTGTCCTCTTCATGTGTCGACTAACCTTAATGTTAAATTTCATTGACACTTACTCCTGATTTTTCAGCCAACTGTCCGGAGTCGAAGTATGTCAAATAATCAATATATAGCAAGGGAGCAGGGTTTATGGATATCGCAACCATCATAGGGATGTTGGGGGCTTTGGGCCTGATTTACTGGTCGATTGGGCCTAATATGGCCATGTTCATTGATATGCCCTCGGTCTATATTGTTCTGGCCGGTTCTATCATGGTGGTATTGCTACGCTCCTCATTAGGCGAGTTTATCGGTGCCATTAAAGTTCTTGGTAAAACCTTTAAAAACAAGCTGGATAAACCTGAGACATTGATTCAACGGCTTGTTGAATTGGCTGATATCGCGCGTAAGGATGGCATGATCGCCCTTGAAGGTCAGGACATTCCCAATCCTTTTTTAGCCAAAGGCATTGGTATGCTGGTCGATGGAACGGATCCTGACCTGATCAAAAAATCCTTGTCTAAAGAAGTTCAGGCCATGCGTACGCGCCACCGTATGGGCGCCGATATCTTTGCTTCATGGGGTGAGGTAGCCCCCGCAATGGGTATGATCGGCACGTTGGTAGGTCTGGTACTGATGCTTGGCAATATGGGGGATCCAAAATCGATAGGACCAGCCATGGCGGTCGCCCTGCTGACCACCTTGTATGGAGCCATTCTTGCCAATGTCCTTTGTCTTCCAATGGCGCAGAAACTGCGAAATCAGTCCGACTTGGAAACTGCAAACTGTGAGCTGATTATCGAAGGCGTGTTGTTCATCCAAGGCGGTGGCAATCCGAGGATACTCGCGGATTTACTGGCTTCTTTCCTCTCACCAAAAGCCCAGCGCAAGTTACAAGTGGGTGCAGGTTAGTCCCAGGGCAAACTGTTGATCCATCAGGGGAGACAACGTGAGTACATTGGATGATCCCAACAACACGCTTGGTCCCGAAGAGGACGAAGCGTTATCTGCTGTTGCGGATGAAAAACCACGGAAAGCGGCAAATGCAGCTCCTGAGGAAGACGATGAGCCCGATTGTCCTGCGTGCAAGTCGGGTGCGCCGGCGTGGATGGCAACCTTTGCAGATATGGCAACACTGCTGATGGCATTTTTTGTCTTGTTGCTGTCATTTTCAGATACCGAGTTACCCAAGTTTGAGCAAATCAACGGTTCGATCCAGGCTGCGTTTGGTGTCCGCAAGATCATCCCTACTATCCAGATACCTGCTGCCCGCAGCTTGGTGATTGAAACCTTCACACCCGCGGTGGCACAACGAACGGTTATTGATCAGCAGACACAGCTCGCGCAGGACATCAGCGCCGAAAATCTTATTGTCCGTGACGATGAGTCAACTGAGGACTTTGAAATCGAGGAGGAGTTCCGGCGTGTGCAAGCAGCGTTGGCCGATGCTGTGGAGTCCGGAGAGATTGAAGTGCGTGTCGAGAACGACGACATCATTGTGGAGATTTCGGCCAACAACACACAAAGCCCGTCCGGCAGCGGAACTGACGCTGAACGTGCCGGACAAGTGGATAAGCGACTGATTGAATTGTCGGCTGCGGCTGCTCAGGCTCAGCTCCAAGTCAGCCGCGAGCTGCAGGTGGTGAGTGTTGGCAGCGCCGCGCAGGCTGACACACCGCAGTCGCCGCCATCTCCGCAGCCGTCAACGGCAGGGGATCAATCAGAGCGCCTGGAACAGATACGTTCTGACCTGAATACAGAGTTGCAACAGGGGCTGGTCGAGGTTGAGATGGTCAATAACGAGATTGTTATCCGGCTTGCCAGCCAGAGTTCATTTGTGTCCGGCAGTGCTGACCTGCGGCCTGATTTTCTTCCTCTGCTGAGCAGTGTTGCAACGTCTCTCAGCGACACAAGTGGTGTTATTCGGGTAGAGGGTCACACGGACAACGTCCCGGTGGTATTCAGTGACAGATTTAATTCTAACTGGGATTTATCAGCTGTGAGGGCCGCGTCAGTCGCAGCTTACCTCGCCGGAGCAGCCGATATATCCGCATCTCGTATGAGTGTTAAAGGGCTTGCTGATACGGTTCCCCTGGAGTCAAACGCATCGACGGAAGGGCGTGCCCGTAATCGTCGGATCGAAATTGTAATTGATGGTAGTTGATTCATGGCAGATACCGACGACATTGAAGAGATAGCACTGGCGCCTCCGAAAAAGGCCTCGGCAGACGAACCTCAGGCTGACTGCCCGCCCTGTAAGTCGGGTGCACCGGCGTGGATGGCGACCTTTGCCGACATGGCGACCTTGCTGATGGCATTTTTTGTGCTGATCCTGTCGTTTGCGCACGTCAATGTGCCCAAGTTCAAGAATGTCAGCGGCTCGATGCAGATGGCCTTTGGTGTGCAAACGCTCATTCCCGATATTGAACCGCCGGATGCGCGTAATCTGATTGCAACCCAGTATGAGACCGCTCAGGTAGAGCCGACTCCTGTGGAAAGGATTGAGGAGCAGCGCACGGACGATCCCCAGCCGGTTGATCCGGAACTAAGCGTCGATGTTGCGCCGGCGGACTCGAGTACGAATGATGCTGTCGAAATGCTGGAAGAAGCGCTATCTGATCAGATCGCTATTGGTAAAGTGTCGATCAGTGTCACAGACCAGACCGTGACGGTGAATTTGCTTGATCCGCAGTCGCTGGAGGCGGATGACTCACCCGATAGCCAGCCGGCAGCCGGACAAATCGATGCGGCGCTTTTAGAAGTCTTTGCCGCAGTGGTGGAAACATCACAACAGACGTCCGCTGATATCGAGGTCATGTCAGCGGTGGCTTTGGAAGCAGAGTCTCAGCTGGGTGATGAGTCAGCACTTGCCAGGGCAGATGCATCTTCCTCGTCAGAGGATCAGTATGAAACGATACGGCGTAATCTTGCCGATGAAATTAGAGCAGGCGCCGCCAACGTTTCGAGGGATGGTGACAATATCATTATCAGACTCGCGGAACAGGGGTCGTTTTCCAGCGGTAATGCCGAGTTGCAGTCAAGCTTTCTGCCATTGCTGAACAGTATCGCAACCTCACTGGAGGGCAGCACCGGCTCCATATCCGTTGAGGGGCATACCGACAATGTCAACATGGTCTCGGGTGGGCGTTATCGAACTAATTGGGACTTATCATCAGCCCGCGCGGCGGCAGTCGCTGACTATCTGTTGGGTCAATCACAAGTGAGCGCAGGTCAGATATCTGTCTCAGGTTTTGCCGATACCCGGCCTATTGCCGATAATGAGACCGCGCTGGGACGGTCACAAAACCGTCGCATCGAAATCATCGTCAACAACCAGTAAGTTGCATCATCACTCAACACAACTTGCATAGTCCGAAGAGATGCAGAGCAGGACTGCCTCGTCTGCCCTTGCTATCTCTGTATTGTTGAGTGTCAGTGCGGAGATGTTGTAGATGTCCTGTGCATCGGTTTTGCCGCTACGCTCAGCCAGTTTGCTCCACACATACGCACGGTAAGGTTCTCCCTCATCTGCACCTTCACCAGCTTGCAGCATAAACGCATACATAAACTGTGCGTCTGCATGACCGCGTTTGGCAGCCATCGCATACCAGCGCCGTGCCTCCTGCGGATCAGGCTCAAAACCTTCCGTTTGGTGGAAGACTCGCCCAATCATATACTGGGCATCTGCCAGGTCGTGTTCAGCCGCAAGTCTGAACCAGCGCAATGCCTCGCGCGGATTTATTGAGACGCCATAACCAAGGTAGTACAGCAGGCCAATATTGTACTGCGCCTCCGGTAGTTCAGCGGTCGCCGCCAGCCGATACCAGCGCATCGCCTCGGCGTAATCCTGCGCAACACCGAGACCTTCTTCATACATGTGCCCCATGTTGTTTTGCGCCTGAGCAACGCCCTGTTCTGCCAGAGGTCGCCATGCACGGATTGCAGTCGCATAGTGGCCACGGTTTTTTGCCGCCAATCCTGCTGCAAAATTTTCCTGTTGCGCGATGAGGCTCGTACTGGCCATGGATACGACTAAAGCCACGATCAGGCTGATTACGTGAATAGGCATGGATGCGGACCCTCGTGAATGACAGATAGTAAACTTTCTATTCGCCAAGCGTTCTTTGTGGATAGGCTGATCAATCGCAGCCCTGTGGCGCAGTATAAAGAAAATCCACTCATGTGCCGATTCTTATCTCGATTATCAGAGCATTTTTGGTGGCGCGAGGGTTTATGGTTTTTGGTACCAAGGTATTCAGTCGTAAGGGCAATTTTCTGGCGCGCGATGTGGATCCGCCGCTGGGTGCAGTAGATCAATCTGCGCCGAAAGTGCCTGCGGTTGAAGAAATTACGCGTGAAGTTGATACCCGCTGTGTTGAGATAAACAATGTCAGGGTTCGCGTACTTAAACCAGATTCTCTTTTTATCAATGATATTTCGAAGCGCCTCGCACGGTTTGATTCGCACGTCAAAAAACTCACTTCAGAAAATCACCCAGAGAATTAATCGATGTCAGAAATTAGCCAAGACAGCAGTTCGGGCGGTGTGTTAACCGAGAAAAATCGGCAGGAACCTGTGATTACTGAAACCGGTGATGGGTTCGAGCAAGACATGGCTCCACAGTCCTCAATGCAGAAAAGTGAGCAGGTAAGTCAGCCCAACGAGTCGGTGGAAAAACTGAATTTGCAAGAGATAGATCTGTCAGAGATAGATGCATACCTGAAAACGCTGGTCCCCGGTGTGCTCGGTATGTCTGAGAATCTTGCCGTTCTCGGTGATAAATTTCAAAGCTTGATTGCAGAGATGGGCCAACGGGTAAAAACGGTTGATACCAGTATCAATCGCTATGAATTACTGCTGGTGAAAAAAAACAAGTTAATCCAGATCACCCTGCTGGGCAGCATCACCGCTGTGTTCCTGACCCTTTCGATGATGTTTGTCGCCGGTTATAACTATTCATCGCAAGTGAATCAAATGAATGCATTGAGCATATCGCTGGCAAGGCGATTGTCCGAAGTCAACAGCGGTTTGGTTACCTTTGAGCAGATCAATCAGTCGATCTCGTCATTAAGTAATTCCACTGAAAACCTGATGGTCACTACCGAAATGCAGAGTGAAACATTGACCCAAGGCCTTACGGACATTCAGTCGCTATTGGCCGCCGCTGCCACTGAGACGGATGCATCACTCACGCAATTGCAGGCCAATGTTGCTCAGGAGATGTCAGGTATACTTCAAGATACCCGATCAACTTCTGCAGGTATTGTGCGTGCAATAGAACAGGTCGGTGCAGCCCAGCGTGGTTTGCAGGAAACAACCCCAACCTTGCGTGAACTGGTCGCCTTGAGAGAGCAAATTTCTGCGTTGATTGTCCTGGAGCGTAATCAGTATCTTGAGACGATTGCGGCCACACAGTCGGCAGCGGCTGCCGAAGTTGCGGATGAGCCTGTTGAGCCTGAGGCCCCGCCTCTGCAATTCCGCCGCAATACTGATTGAGGTAACAGGCAGGCTGGCCGATAACAACAATGCGGGCGTATAATGCCGGCTATCGGCCATCCTCCAGAAACACCAATCAGGATCATCTTAATGTCAGATCAGCCAATCAATCGTCAGGCTACCGTCGAGCGCAATACCAAAGAAACGCAAATCCGCGTTAGCGTCAACCTCGACGGTACTGGCGTTTTTAAATGCCAGACCGGCGTACCGTTTCTCGATCACATGTTGGATCAGGTTGCCCGGCATGGTCTGATCGATATGGACATTCATGCGGTCGGTGACCTTGAAATAGATGCTCACCACACAGTTGAAGACCTCGGCATCACCCTCGGTCAGGCCTTTAACAAGGCGTTGGATCGCAAAGGTATCCGCCGCTACGGGCATGCCTATGTACCTCTGGATGAAGCGTTATCGCGTGTTGTGATCGACTTCTCCGGTCGACCTGGTCTTGAGTATCACGTGCCCTTCACGCGTGGATCGGTTGGTGGTTTTGATGTGGATTTATTTTTTGAGTTTTTCCAGGGTTTTGTAAACCACGCTCTGATGACACTGCATATTGATAATTTTCGTGGTCACAATTCCCACCATCAGGCAGAAACCGT
This sequence comes from Gammaproteobacteria bacterium, assembly GCA_947458495.1. Taxonomy (GTDB): domain Bacteria; phylum Pseudomonadota; class Gammaproteobacteria; order Pseudomonadales; family Pseudohongiellaceae; genus Pseudohongiella. The sequence continues at coordinate 17,478 of CANHAR010000032.1, forward strand.
GTTCAAGGCCTTTGGCCGCGCACTGCGGATGGCGATGGAAATTGATCCGCGCAGCGCCAATGTTATCCCGTCCACCAAAGGCAGCCTTTGAGCTAATGATGTGTTGCGCCTGCAGGATGTTACGCGCAGGCAGCACAGGACCTTCCGATCATGAATAGAGTTGCAGTGATTGATTATGGAATGGGCAATCTGCATTCCGTATCAAAAGCACTTGAGAGTCTTGGCGCTGATGTGCAGGTGGAAATCACCAGCGATGCCAGTCGCATTCTCAGCGCTGACCGAATTGTTTTCCCAGGCGTTGGTGCTATCCGCGACTGCATGGCAGAGATTCTGCGGCTGGGCATCGATGTGATTGTGCGTGACGCCCTTGCCTGTGACAAACCGGTGCTGGCGATCTGTGTGGGTATGCAGGCGCTGATGCAGTCAAGTGAGGAAAATGGCCATGTGTCATGCCTTGGTTTGCTGCCCGGCACGGTCAAGCGTTTTGGCGGCACAGGCACCTTGCAGGATACTGATGGCCAGCGTCTGAAAGTGCCACACATGGGCTGGAATAATGTTTATCAAACTGGTGCCCACCCGCTGTGGCAGGGTATCGAAGACGGCAGTCGGTTTTATTTTGTGCACAGTTACTTCGTGGCACCAGCTGCTACAGATGTGTTAGCCGCTGAGACGGAATATGGCCATCGGTTTGCGGCCGCCCTGTCAAAAAACTCGCTGTTTGCTGTGCAATTTCACCCGGAGAAAAGTCAGCATTGCGGCCTGCAGTTGTTGCGGAATTTTCTGGATTGGGACGGTCAGTGCTGAGCTTGAGTGACGGCCAATTTTCTCTGAGTTATCTGAAACTGTTTTTAAGGAACTACAATGCTGGTCATTCCTGCAATTGATCTGAAGGACGGCCAATGTGTGCGCTTGCGCCAGGGCCGTATGGAAGACTCCACGGTATTCTCTGACGATCCGGTAAAAACCGCGGGTCACTGGCGTGCGCAAGGTGCGCGCCGTTTGCATCTGGTCGATCTTAATGGCGCGTTTGCCGGTGAGCCGGTAAATGGGGCTATCGTGGAGGCAATTGCTCGCGCATATCCGGATTTACCGCTGCAGATTGGCGGTGGCATACGCGATTTAAAAACCATTGAGTACTATCTGAATGTTGGCGTCAATTACGTCATTATCGGTACCCAAGCCGTGCGCCACCCGCCGTTTGTTGCTGAGGCTTGCAAAGCATTTCCTGGGCGGATAATTGTAGGACTGGACGCCAAAGACGGTTGGGTCGCCACTGACGGATGGGCT
>CANHAR010000033.1 GCA_947458495.1 Gammaproteobacteria bacterium
AAGGTTTCCAGGACATTGACTTTGACGACCTGTGTATCACCTCAATCAGCGACTATCTGTTTGAACTGGATGCATTAAAACGGGTTAATCGCAGGTCTTAAGTGGGTGGTGGTGTCCGCCTTTAAAACGCGGTAGAACACTCTGGGCATCTGGCAATTGCCTGCTTAACGTTGTCGACAGGGTGCTGGGATTGCTGCTCAGCCAATCGCAACATCAAACACAAAACAATAACTTACAAAAAGGAAACGTCACGATGTTCAAAAATCCGCTAGGCAATGTCAAAAAGCCCATGCTGGGTATGATGGTCCTCGCCGCGCTGGTGACAGCCTGTACAGAACCGGCCAACACTCAATCAGCATCAACAGCATCAGCACCCGACTCCTCAGCGATGGGAAACTTCATCACCGGTGAAGGCATACCCAATCCTGCACCCGTGATCACCCAGAATTGGGGACAACTGCCGGAAGGCCGCGTCTGGGGTTCCTCCGCCGGTGTTGATATCGATCCCTTTGATGGTCACCTCTGGGCATACGAGCGCTGCGGTGCTGGCAGCTTTGGTGCTGGCGCGCCGATCACCTGCGACACCAACCTGGTTGATCCTATATTCAAATTTGATCGCAACACCGGCGCAGTGCTGGCTAATTTTGGCGCCGGTCTGATGGTCACACCTCACGGCCTTTATGTGGATGATGAGGGCAATGTTTGGGTAACCGACTTCGCCACCAATGCGGATGAAACCAAGGGCCAGCAAGTACATAAATTCAGTCCAACCGGCGAACTATTGCTGAGCCTGGGCACTCCCGGAAAAACCGGCAACGATGGCGCACATTTTAATCAGCCCAACGATGTGATTGTTGGCCCCGATGGCAGCATCTATGTCTCGGACGGGCACAGTGGCCAGGGCATGATTACCAATCAGGCCATGGAAGAGGGTCGGGCAGCGGGTCTTACGGCGCGCGTGATGAAGTTTGCGCCTGACGGTACCTTTATCAAACAGTGGGGGCAGATTGGTGTACGTCACGGCGAATTCCGTACTCCACATGCGCTGGAGTTTGATTCCCGTGGACGTCTGTGGGTAGCAGACCGCGGCAATCACCGCATCGAGATTTTCGATCAGGAAGGCAACTATCTGGAGTCACGCTACACCTTCAGTCGCATCAGCGGCATGTTTATCACCGATGACGACATGATCTACGCCATCGACTCCGAATCCAGCCCGACTAACCACGTTGGCTGGCGCAACGGTATCCGCATTGGTCATATTGATCACGATCATGTCACCGGCTTTATTCCACCCTTCGAGCGCGAAGACCGCATTTACCAGGGTACTGCCGGTGAAGGTGTTGCAGTCGACGCCGACGGCAATGTCTACGCCGCTGAAGGCCCGAACTCCCTTACTCAGGCCGGCGGTGCGTTTACCAAGTACTCCGTGCGTTAACCTGAAAGGTTAAATGGGCGGTTGATTAAATGGGCGGATTTAAGGGGGACGGAGAGATCAAATTTTGATCTCTCCGTCCCCATTTTTACCGTCCCCATTTTTATAAACTGTCTAAAAAAAAGACGCACGGATAAATGTTATCCGTGCGTCTTTTTTTAAATATCTCTTGCGACTTATCTCTTAGCAGGGACAGCGCTTCATCGCACCGTCTTTGGATGCACCGTAACGCGCATCAACCCTGTTGCGGTACCATTCCTTGTAGTCCATTAACTTGGCATCAGGGTGATGTTCCTGCATGTGCTTGACGTAGACATCATAATCACCCACACCAATCATCAATTTCAGAGTCTGGCCCGTCAATTGAAAACCGCGGCGCATCGCTGCCCATGGTGCAGACAGCGGACTCGCAGATTGAACAATCAGCACAGTCTGATCAACGCTTTGTGTCATGCAATGTACTCCTCGAGCATCTTCTCTTCAGAAAGTTGTGGACTGTTCAACGCTTTATGTATCGTTTTTATAGCCAACACGACCATCACAATCACCACGGCCATGAAGAATGCTGTCATAAACGCATTAATACGATCGTTAAACAGTACTGCTTCCATTTGTGCCATCGACGTAGCAGGTGCTATGACCTCACCGCGCGCAATCGCGTCTGCAAATACCTGGGCATGTGACAGAAAACCAACGGCAGGCAGGTCACTGAACAGTTTCTGCCAGCCTGCAACCATCGTGATAAACAGCACCCAGAGGGCTGGAATCGCAGGCACCAGTGCCAGTCTTCCGCGCCCCAGACGCACTAGAACAACCGTAGCCAAAATCAGAGCAATACCAGCAAGCATCTGGTTAGATATGCCGAACAGCGCCCACAAACTGTTGATTCCGCCGAAGGGGTCAGTCACACCTGCGTAGAGGAAATATCCCCAACCTGATACCACCAGCGCAGTTGCAAGCCAGCTTGCCACGTGATTGTTGGTGTCTTTCATGGCAGGCACAGCCATGCCCATCAGATCCTGCATCAGGAAACGACATACCCGGGTACCGGCATCAACCGTCGTCAGGATAAACAGTGCCTCAAATAAAATCGCAAACTGGTACCAGAACGGCATCATTGCCACGCCACCAATTACCTGCGACAAGATATGAGCCATGCCCACTGCGAACGTGGGTGCTCCCCCGGTTTTGGACAGAATTGAGCTCTCACCCATATCTCTGGCGTATTGCTCGAGCATTTCCGGAGTCACCACAAATCCCCAGGAACTGATCGTTTCAGCGGCACTTTGCACCGTCGTACCAATCACTGCTGCGCTGCTGTTAAGCGCAAAGTAAACACCGGGCTCAAGCACAGTGGCTGCGATCAGCGCCATGATGGCAACAAATGATTCCGTCAACATGGCGCCATAACCAATGGGTCGGATATGACTTTCATTGCCGATCATTTTTGGTGTGGTACCAGACGATACCAGCGCATGGAAACCGGATACAGCACCACAAGCAATTGTAATAAACAAGAATGGGAACAGCGAACCAGAGAACACCGGCCCGGTACCGTCAATAAACGGTGTGAATTTCGGCATCATCAACGGCGGGTTGACGATAAAAATACCAACAGCCAGAGCTGCAATCACGCCAATTTTCAGGAAGGTTGACAAGTAATCGCGTGGCGCGAGGAGCAACCAAACCGGCAGCACAGACGCCACAAAACCATAGGCCATCAGCCACAACGTCAGAGCTTGTCCGTCAAGTGTAAAGAAAGGTCCCCAGGTCGGATGCGATGGAATTGTTTGACCATAAATCAGTGCAAAAATGAGCAGCCCAAAGCCTACTACTGATATTTCTCCAACTTTACCGGGGCGTATATATCGAAGATACAGGCCCATAAACAGGGCTATTGGTATCGTCATGGCCAGCGTGAATACACCCCATGAACTTCCCGTCAACGCTCTGACAACAATCATGCCCAACACGGCCAGCAAGATGATAAGAATTGCGAGGATACCAACAAGACCAACAAAACCGGCAACAGGACCCATTTCTTTGCGAATCATGTCTCCGAGGGAAGCACCGCCCCGACGCGTCGACAAGAACATAATGATCATGTCCTGAACAGCACCGGCGAAGACGACACCCGCAAGAATCCACAGGGTTCCGGGCAGATAACCCATTTGCGCAGCAAGCACAGGACCAACAAGAGGGCCGGCTCCGGCAATTGCCGCAAAGTGATGCCCAAACAATACCCATTTGTGGGTCGGCACGAAGTCAAGACCATCGGATTTGGTATGGGCTGGAGTGGCGCGAAGAGGATCGAGCACCAGAACTTTGTCAGCGATGAACCGACTGTAAAATCGATAGGCTATGGTGTAGACACACAAGGCAGCCGTCACAAGCCAGAGGGCACTGATGGTTTCGCCACGGTGCAGGGCAAGAACTCCGATGCAAGCCGCGCCAAGCAAAGCGACAACACCCCAGAATAACTTTTCTCTCATTATTATTATCTCCCAAATGTACAAGCACAGCGTTTACTACAAGGAGTCGAAGTTTACAGGAGATAAACTTGTTGGCAACCTCAATTTTGAAGGCGATAACCCAACCAGATTATCGCCCAAAGTGGACAAACCTGCTGCGCGAACTGCGTCACCTCATTCCGCCATCACCGCGTCCAGCGCCTTCTCATCGCGCCACTTACCCGACCACAGGCGTAGCAAAAAGACGATTGCTATCGCCAGAATCATGGCGCAGAACACCAACCAGGACGCCTCACGACCAAATTCCCAGACACGGATCACCAGGTACTGAATCACCAGCATAAACCAGTGTAATGCCGTCGATGAATACATCACCCATTGTGTGTCACCTGCCCCCCGCAATACACCACCGGATACCTGGATGATGGCATCAGCCACCGTGTAACAACACAAACCTATCATCATGAATGCCGCCAGGCTGCGGATTTCACTAAAATCACCTTGCGGTGGCGCAAACACCTCAACCAGCGGGTAACGGAAAAATATGTACAACAGCGCCAGCAAAAACGAATAACTGATCGCAATAACAAAACCTGCCGAGATGACCTCATTGGTTTTTTCCATACTGCGCGCGCCAACGGAATGGCCTATCAGGCTCACAATGCCGATGTTTAATCCCAACATCGGCACAAAAGACAAAATGTCCCAATTAAAAACGATGGCAGCAGCAGCACCTTCAGTCACACCGTAAGACTGGAACATCAACAGAAACAGGTTAAAGGCTGCGACGTTCAGAAACAGTTCGACACCTGAAGGTAGTCCCAAGCGGAGATATCGCCGCATCACTGGCACATCGATACGAAATGACTCCATCACCAGAAAAGCCAAACGATTCTGGCGCGCCAGATAATAGACTGCGAACAAAATCAAAGAGAACAAAGACGACAGCACCGTACTCCATGCAGCGCCATCAATACCCATAGCCGGGAAACCCAGATGCCCGAAGGCCATCGCCCAGCACAATGGCACATTAAGCAGCAAACCCGCGACGTCACACACCATCACCACTCGTGTTCGACCAATGCCGGCAAAATAGGAAGACAGACAGGCTTTCCATAAAGTGATCAACGAGCCCAGCATCAGGATGGAGAAATAACTACTCTCCAGCGCCAGCATTTCAGGGTCATGTCCCATCGCCGCAAACAGATCCAGCACATACACTGCCACCACCAGAAGCAGCGGCTGGCACAACAGACTAACGATCAGCCCCTGAGTCACCACCCGCGAGCATTTGCCGGGTTCCTCGGCGCCCCGGTACTGCGCTACCAGTGCGTTGGCATAGGAAATCACGCCCAGAAAAAAACACAGACTAAAAAAGAATGCCACGCCGCCACCTAATGAAGCGGCCATATGCGTGGGATCAATCTGTGACATAAAGTAGCGGTCGGTAAAAATCATGACCGCAAAAGCGCCTTGGGAAACAACCATGGGTAAGGCGATGGCTAGCAGGGTACGCATGGTATCCATACTAAAATGCAAACGGGCGAGCAACATGGGTCAGAACTCTAACGGGTCGAAAATAGGCAGGCATGGTAAGCGATCAAGCAAACTGGAACAATGCCGTGTCAACGGTAGCGAAAAAAGTATGAATGAGGTTCAATCAGATAGCAGTGATTAAGCGCACACATAAACATAAAAACTCTTGTGCAACTGATTTTTTGCAGACTAATTTTTTAATAACTGAACTTTTTTTAACAACTGAATTTTTTTATCTGAACTTTTTGCAACCGAGCTTTTTTACAATAGAACAACACCATGAATTTTGAACTCAATGAAGAATTCCGAATGCTCCAGGATCTGGTGGCGCACTTTGTCAAAGACCAGTTGATGCCGCTGGAAAGTGCGCTGTTAGCGCAGGACATGAATGGTGGTGGTGGCGAATTGTCAGCAGACGTTTTGCAAACACTGAATCAAAAATGTCGTGATCTGGGTCTGTGGGGCCTTGATGTTCCCGAACAATTTGGTGGCGCCAATCTGCCTGCACTGGCGATGGTCGGTGTTAATGAAGAAGTTGGCCGCACCGCCGTGCCCTTCCACTTTCCGCCGGACTCGCCCAACCTGCACATGTTGCTCAGCAGCGTGAACACATCACAGCACGAAAAATATCTACTTCCATATTCACGCGGCGAAACCATTTCCGCCATTGGTATCTCCGAGCCCGGCGCAGGCGCTGATCCGGCGGCCATGTCAACACGTGCGGAATTGCACGGTGATCATTGGGTTCTCAATGGCCGAAAAATCTGGATCAGCAAAATGGATCAAGCTGACTTCACCATTGTCATGGCCAAAACCGACACCTCCAAAGGCCGTCATGGTATCTCCGCGTTTCTGATCGACAGAGACACCCCCGGGTTTATTGTCGAGCGCAAAATTCCGATGATTGGTGGCACCAAGACTTATGAGATTCTGCTGGACAACTGCAGGCTGCACAAAGACCAGCTGCTTGGTGAACTCAACAAAGGTTTTGCACCCATGCAACTGCGTCTGTCAGTGCGCCGTTTGCAGATGGCGGCCTGGTGTATCGGCAAAGCCCGGCGCGCTGTTGACATGATGGTGGAACATGCGCGCCAGCGTGTCACCTTTGGCCAGCCGCTGTCTGAACGCCAAAGTGTGCAGTGGTGGATAGCGGACGCTGAAACCCGAATTCATGCCTGCCGGCTCATGTGTCAGCAGGCGGCATGGAAACTGGATCAGGGACAGGATGTGCGAACTGAAATTTCCATGGCAAAAGTGTTTGGCACGGAAATGGCGCATGAGGTGATCGATCATGCCATGCAATGCCTCGGTGCGCTCGGCATGACCAAAGAGATGCCTCTACAATTGATGGCAGGTCAGGTGCGCACCATGAGAATTTATGATGGTCCCTCTGAAGTACACCGCTGGGTCATTGCCCGCAATCGCCTGTCACAATAAACAACATTAACAACTACACGAGCAATCAACATGCAATTTGGTGATGTACACGTCAGCCTCAACAATCACGTCGCACTGGTCGAGATCCAGCGTCCGCCCCACAATTTTTTTGATGTCGCACTCATTGAAAGTCTCGCCGACGCCTTTGATGCCATGGATAACAACACTGAGTGCCGCGCGCTGGTGCTGGCCGCACAAGGCACCGCTTTTTGTGCGGGAGCCAATTTTTCGTCAGGCCCGTCTGTGCTCGAACAATCTGATGGCAAAGGCCGCAATCCTCTGTATGTTGCGGCTGTCAGACTATTCAGTAATCGTAAACCCGTGGTTGGAGCCATTCATGGAGCCGCAATAGGCGGAGGATTAGGCCTGGCACTGGTGCCGGATTTTCGTGTCACCTGCCCCGAGGCCAGTTTTGCCGCCAACTTTACCAAGCTGGGGTTTCATCCGGGATTCGGATTGACACATACACTGCCAGCCTTGATTGGCCAGCAAAAAGCTGCGTTGATGTTTTACACCGGTCGCCGTATCAAAGGTGAGCAGGCCGTGGAATGGGGTCTGGCCGATGTGCTGACCAGCGCAGATCAAGTGCGCGCGGAGGCCATCAAACTAGCCGAGGAAATTGCCGGCAATGCCCCCTTGGCAGTGACCTCGGTCAGAGCAACACTGCGTCAGGGGCTGACGGAAATGCTGCAGGCGGTGACTGATCACGAAGCCTCAGAACAGGACTGGCAGCGTTTGACGGACGACTTCAAAGAAGGCGTAGCGTCCGTGGCCGAGAGACGACCGGGGCAATTCACGGGCAAATAATCTGCAAAATTCCGGAACAAGGTGCTGGCGGGTTTACTCCGCCAGCCCACCAAACGCCAGAAACAGACTGGAAAACAAGCCCGCCAAGGTCAGACTCATCACCGCAAAATCCTGGTCAAACTGTTGGGCCGCAGACTCCGGATCTGTCTCGCGTGCCTTTTCAAGCACCATATCTTCAAAACGCAGGCGGCTCAGTGACAGATCCGCATTAACAACACAAGCAACCGCCTCGTTCCACACCACACCCAGCTTTTTCACCTGTTTTCCAGCGTCCAGATGCGCTTTGATTTCATCTGCCGACAAATCCTGACTGCGCGCGCGCAGCACGTTGCCCTCTTCCATCGGATTGATCAATTCACAATCCTGATCAATGACAAAGTGATCCGACGCCGATTGATCACGCAACCACTGCGTCATGATAGCCATCGGCGCATGATTGACATCGGGCAAACTCAGAGGCAGGGAACCAAGACTTTCACGCAGGCAAGCGATCAACTCTTCCGCGGCGGCTGCACTGCTGCCATTAACAACCAACAGTTTCTGTTTAAGATCCAGATAAGCAAACAACACCCTGCTACTGGTAAACGCACGCGGCATCAGGGTTGCGATGACGTCATCCTTGATCTGCATTTTTTCTTTGCGATATACCTTGCGGTCCTGCGCCTGTTCAATCTCGGCAATTTTGTCCTGCACGGCTTCGTTAACAACAGCGGATGGCAGCAAGCGCTGCTCTTTGCGCAAACACAGCATCACACTATCGCCGAGTCGATGGCTGAGCATTTCCCCTTCCCGACCCAGCGGACTGACCCAGCCTACCCGAGCTGCTTCTGATTTACCGCAGGGCCTGAAGGCCTGCGTCAGTAACAGATCTTCCAGCGTGTCCCACGGCAGAACAAATTCAGCTGACAAGCGGTATAAACGGGCAGTCTTGAACCACATAACAGGTTTCCATCACAGCAGGCGGAGTTTAAAAACGGGCGGCGATTGTAACCTAAAGTGCTTCAGACATGCTGCCTTGCGTATTGTCTATTCGGTTTACCGGCAGCAGCAAAGCGGGTGTTGTGTCAGTTCACTCGCGGGAGTAACCTACCGCACATCGCTTTATCGCTCCGCTTTATGACCAGTCTTTTCACTCGTTTTACCACAATAACAAGAGGTTGATCCGCTATGAATCTTCGCACGCCTGCCAGCCATTTCTACACACAAAAACTCTGGCACACCGTTGCCGCACTGGCCATGGGGGCCAGCCTGACGTTCGGGCAAGCGCTGTATGCAGATACCAGTTGGCCTGAACAGGCTGACGGCGCTGCCGCCGCAGGTTTTGCGCCTGAAACCATTCAACAACTGGATGCAGCCATGGAGAAACTGGTCAGTGATCAGGATGTAGCCGGCATCATCTGGCTGCTGGCCAAAGACGGCAAAATCGCAACATTTGAGACGGCTGGCATGGGCTCCATTGAAGACAAGCTGCCCATGGAGCAAGACGCCCTGTTCCGCATTTATTCCATGACCAAACCCGTGACCGGTGTTGCACTGATGATGCTGCACGAGCAGGGTCTGTGGGACTTTGATGATCCTGTGAGCAAGTTTGTGCCCGAACTGGCCAATCTGCAGGTCATGGTCCGACACAATGAAGCCGGCGAAATGGAACTGGAACCGCTGACGCGACAACCCACCATGCGCGAGTTGTTAAATCACTCAGCTGGATTTGGTTACGGACTCAGTGGCAATGACCCGGTAAACAATATGTTCCGTGACCGCAACGTACTTGCTGCCACTGATCTGAATGACATGATTGCGCGCATGTCGGATATCCCCTTGTTGTTCCAGCCCGGTGAGGAGTGGTACTACTCCATCGCGGTCGACATTCAGGGTTACATTGTTGAAAAACTCAGCGGCCAGCGCTTCGGTGAATTTCTGGACCAGAAGATCTTCACGCCACTGGGCATGAACGATACCGCATTCTATGTGCAGGAAGCGGACCGCGCGCGATTTGCTGATGTGTATCGTTGGGATCGTGAGCAGAACAAATTAATGCGTAACGAGGAAAGACCTGACCGGCCCAGCTATTTTGACGCTACACGCCTGGAATCCGGTGGTGGCGGGCTGGTATCCAGCACTCACGATTACGCGCGTTTTCTGCAGATGTTTATCAACGGTGGTGAACTGGACGGTGCACGCATCATCAGTCAGCAATCTATTGACATGATGCGCAGCAACACCTTGCGCGATGGTCTGTTGCTACGCGGAACGGAGAGCAGTCCCGGTCAGGCCGGCCAGGGTTTTGGTGTCGACTTTGCGGTGATTTTTGATCCGGTCGCTGCCGACTCTCCGCAAGGCGAGGGTACCTACTACTGGAGTGGCGCAGCAGGCACGTGGTTCTGGATCGATCCAGTTCATAACATGTACTTCATTGGCATGATCCAAAGTCAGGGTGGAAACCGGCCCGGCGCCGCCAATATGCGAGACATTGCTGTGGATATCATTTATGCCGATGCCAGCCTTGATTGACTGATTGATCGATTGATCGATTGATTGACTGACTTATTGATTGATTGATCAGTAGCGCAATAACAGACAACAGCCAAGCGAGAGCATTCACCGCTGATACACAGTGCAGGCACGGACGCCCATAACAACAAACACAAGGTAACCAGTATGTCAGCAGCGCATAACCTTGATCCGAGCGTCATCAAACGCCCGGCTATCGGCGCCCTTATTGTCCTTGGCATGATCTGCATACTTGTCACCGTGGTGTTTGCCAGACTGGCATACGGGCTGATTCTGCCGTCCATGCGAGCTGATCTGGGTTTGTCGTATGCGCAAGCGGCCAATCTCGGCACCGTCACCGCCATCGGCTACCTGGCGGTATTGTTGTATGCCGGGGTGTTTGCAGGCCGATACGGTGGCCGGAAAGCCATTCTTCTGGGATTGGCGTTTGCTTGCACCGGATTTACGGGCCTCAGCATCAGCACGGTGTATGGTTGGCTGATGCTGTTTATGGTGCTGCTGGGATTCGGCACCGCATTTACCTTCACCCCGCTGATATCACTGTTGGGAGGTTGGTATCCGGAACGACGCGGGACGGTTATCGGCTTTGCCAACAGTGGTGTAGGTATTGGCATGTTGATCTCAGGCGCAATTGTACCCGCGCTGACCGAATCCGACCCAACTGACGGGTGGCGGCAGGTGTGGATGGTTTTTGCCTTAAGCACGGCCTTTGTGGGTTTGTTGGTTGCGCTTTTCCTGCGCAATCCGCCCACTAATCACAATACCGGCAGCCTCAAGCAAGGCCTGCTGACCGTTTACCGCAGCCCGCACGTGTTAATCATGGGGTTGATTTATGGACTGGTGGGCCTGACCTACATTGTGCAAACCCTGTTTATGTACAGCTTTGCTTTAGCGTCAGAGGTTCCGGCGATTACTGCCGGGCAACTGGTCGCGCTGATGGGTCTGATCTCGGTGTTTTCTGGTCCGGCCTGGGGTGTGGCAGCGGATCGTATCGGCCATGCCAACGCGCTGGTCATTTGTATGGTGATGGCCATGTTTGCCAATCTGTTACCCGTATTGTGGCCGCAGACCGCCGTGTTTGCGCTTCACTATGTGCTGATTGGTTTGTCGATCAGCGGCTTGTTCACATCAATACTGGCCGCCTCCACCAGTACCGTGCAACCTCATCTGGCAGCCATGGCTGTGAGTTTTGTCACTGTGTTTTTTGCTCTGGGGCAGCTGATAGGGCCGGCGGTTGCGGGTGTGCTGATCGATTGGCAACAGGATTTCAGACTGAGTTTTGGTCTGTGCAGTGCATTATTGCTGCTAGGCGTGTTCCTGAGTCATCGCAGTCGCCGGTTTGTGATACCAAGACCTTGACCTGAACCTGAACCTGAACCTGAACCTGAACCTGAACCTGAACCTTTACTTGAGTACCGCAATTTTTTGTGGGAACAAAAAAACAGGCCGGCAACACTGTACCGGCCTGTTTTTTTTAAGCTGATTGATCAGAACTGCATCAAAGCCCGTGCGTAAAAGCGTCGACCACGGCCATCAAACACGGCTGCATCGTAGTTTAATGCACCGTTGTAATGGAACGGGATAACTGAGTTGAAGGCATCCAGCAGACCAAAGGTCAACGTGGTGGTACCCAGGTTGGCATTCGCCCACTCATGCACGTAGTTGTACTGCAAATCCACACTGGAGTAACTGGAAATGGTGCGATTCGCCACCGAGCGCACATAGTCGTTACCGTTATCAAAGGTGTCCTGGAACTGCAGATTATCGTAACCACCAATAAATCGACCGATCAGCGACACGCTGTGTCGTAACTCGTTGCTGCTCCAGCCCAAGGTCAGGTTGCCCTTTTTATCAGGCAAGGAGCGGACAAGAGAACCGTCACCCGTTGTACCGGCCGCGTCAAACAGACCGGTCTCACGCAGACCCAACTCCAGCCCCGGGACATTCACCAGCTCATAACTGTTCACAAAGGTGAAGTCGATGCTGGTGCGGAACCGACCCAGTCCAGTCTGCCAACGATAACCCAGCCTGATATCCGCACCGTCTGAATGCACTTCACCAGCATTGATGGAACGCTGAGAGATAGTCACCAGACCGGCATTGACGTTGCCCAATGATCGCACCACATCTTGCACCTGATAACTCAGTGGGTTTACTACGCAATCCAAACGCGACAGGGGGATGACACCACCCGCCGCATTTTTGGATTTGGCAGGATCCTTTGACCATACTGCCTCAAGCGCGGCCGGGTTACATGGTGCATAAGCACCCAGGCCTGCATACACAGCGCCAGGGCTGCTGGCGATTGTGCCGTTAAACACATAATTGGCCGGATTTTTAACAGCTTCGTTAAACGCAGCAATTTCATGCTGAATGGCCGCAATACCGGGTGCAGGCATTACACGGTTTTTAACTTCGAAGCGCCAGAAATCGATATTGACACTCGCTCCTTCCAACGCGCCACCGGGTGTCCAGATAAAGCCGGTGCTGTAGGTATTAGCAGACTCATTGCCGATATCCGGAGCAGGCCTGCCAACACTGTATGTGGTATTGGGCCGGGCATTGTCATTTGTTGCAGGTAACAATCCCGCACGCACTTCCTGATTACGAATGGGATCGCGGAAGGTCGTTTGACTGGATTCCAGACCTTCCTTTTGCACCCCAATGTTGGGAGCCCGGAAAGACTGTGACCAGGAACCCCTGACCAGCCACTCATCGGAGGGTCGCCAGCTCATCGCCACTTTAGGTGTTACTTCGCTGCCGATGGAGCCACCATAACTTTCCCAGCGCAAAGCCACCTGCGATTCAATGCTTTCCCAGAATGGCAGCGACAATTCCGAGAACACGGCCTTGACGTTACGATCGTGGTTGTAATTGAACGCACACAATGAACATTCATAGTTGTTGCTGACATAGTGAAACTGATTGGGCCTGCCGTCTGTTCCGTAACCAAGAATGGCAGAGGGTAATCCTGGGACATTCAACTCTGGCGCAATTGATTTGTTGTTCTGCATACGGTACTGCGCGCCAAAAGCCACTTGCGCCGTGCCGCCACGCATATCAAACAACTCTCCGGCAACCACTGCGTCTATCACTCCCAGTTTATTGCGCTTGTCACCCCTGCGAACCGTTGGCAGCATCCAGTCAATCAGTTCCGGACTATTGGCCAGTGCCGGATTGGTCATCTGCGTCAGGAAGGGGTTATAAAACTGGCAACCTCCCTGCCCTTGGTTATTACTGGTAAGAGCCAGAGAAATACTTTCTCGCGTGGTGTGCACAAAGCCAGGGAAAAACGTCTGTGTGAAATTTCGTGCCGTGGGTGTCTGCCAGAAGCCCGGCTGCCCCGCAAAGTTAAAGTCGCGGCGTCCGTTAGGTGTACAGTTGGGTCCTCCCAATCCATTAACCGCCAGTTCTGCACGATCACGCTGGAAGGTTTTGTATTCCAGCTCAAAACTGGTGCCACTCCAGGAATAGCTGACATCGTAGTTAAAACGACGGTCATTAAAGGCCGTGAACTCGCCTTTCAGGCCAACCTGTGCGCCTACTGTTTCAGTGAGATTGAGATTATTGGTTGCACCATTGCGAGGGGCGTTACCTAGAACAATGTTAGACGACATGGGCACGTTAGGCCCGCCATTGGCAAGTGCAATAGGCGCTTTGGTAATGGTTGCTGCCGTTGGTCTGGTTAAACCCACCGACGGTGCAAAAAACCCCAGTTCCATCTGCGCGCCGATCGGACTGGCATGTGAACCGGGTGCAGCCAGGAAGAAGCTGGGGCCACGGGCACTGTACACACCGCTGTCAGCGCGCTGGATATCACTCTTGGACCACTGCATAAAACTGTAAAGTTCAGCCGACTCACTGAAGCTGTGGTTGAAGGCAGCGGCTACACTGTTGCGTTCCATACCAACATTGAGCAAGCTCCAATGATAGCTGTACTCTCGGCAGGTTGAATTGGGCTGTCCACGCTGACTGGTGTTGGTCCCTGTGAAAAAAGGTGTACCGTCAATTGAACTCAGACTTGAGCACAAAGGATCGGTGAACAGCAAGGAGTTGGCGTTACCACCCTCCGCACCGGCTTGCGCCATCATCGCAGAATTCACATAAGCCGTATTAAGGCGTGAACCAAACGCAGGGTTCGAAACCAGTGTCCCAAGGCCACCTACGCTGGCACTAAACTCTGAGTTGCCATCAAAGTATCGCGCCGCCTCCAAAGGCACCGGATCACGGCGAAAGCCCTCACCAGCCAACACAAAATGTGTCGTCTGACTGTCATTTGACCAACCCCAAATCGCGCTGACAGTACGATCCTGTTTGCCCGGTTCTTTTGCCAGTGCCTGCAAGTCACCATAAATTTCCAGACCTTCAAACTCGGTGCGCATGATTACGTTAACCGCACCAGCGACCGCATCAGAGCCATACAGCGCTGAGCCACCATCGGTCAAGACTTCCAATCGTTCAACCATCACCAATGGGATTGTATTGATGTCTACAAACTCGCCACCCGATGGGGTGGTCGTGGCTGCAGCAACCTGCCGCTTGCCATTGATCAACGTGAGCGTTGAGTTCTCACCCAGATTTCGCAAGTTAACGTTTGCCGTGCCTGACAGATTACCCATGGTAGCGTTGCCACCATCGGTGCCTTCGTTGGTTATGGAACCTGAGTTGATTTCGAGATTCTTGATCACATCCCAGATTTGCGCAGCTCCCTGCGCTTCAATGGAGGTACGGTCAACAACGGTCACTGGCGACGGCGCATCCAGCGGGCTGCCGCGCAGATAGGAGCCTGTGACTACAACTTCCTCTACTTCACGCTCTTCCTCTTCAGCCGTCTGTGAGGCTTGGCTGGTTTGCGCAATAGCCGGGAAACAGTAAACAGTAGATAACAGACCGGTCAGAAACAGCGCTTTTTTGCGAAAGCCCGGCCATGATTTGGATTGCTGACTAGCGGTTTGACGGGATTGGTTACTTGGAAGTCCGACAGAATATGATTTGCTCATGAACAGTTCCCCACACTTTTATTGTTGGTAGTGATCGTTTAGCCACGCTGCGCGTCCTGCAACTGCAACCCGATACAACGCCGGTGATGATCCATCATATTTGCCGGCACAACAGGGAGTTATCCTGAATCTATCCAATAAAAATCCCGACAGCAACAAGATTCAATACAGAACAAGCGTTTTAATGACGATAGTCAAGCTGACTATAAATCCGCCTGATAAGTTTTATCGAGAGGAATGATAAGTGTAAAAAAAAGGGATGCCCGTGAGGACACCCCTTTTTTTTAAATCAAACAACGATCGGTTATAAACTGATCATCACAGCTGCAACAATACTCGCGCGTACAGACGACGGCCACGGCCATCAAACACGCTGGCATCGTAGTTAATGTCACCGACTGCACGGTAAGGAATGGTTGCGTTAAACGCATCCAGTGCCCCAACGGTGAAGATGGTTGTACCCATTCTTTCGTTCGCCCACTCATGGGTGAAGCTGTACTGAAGATCCACACTGCGGTAGCTGTCAACACGACGGGTCAGCAAGGCGCGCATCCTATCGTTGGCAGTGCGGAACTCATTGTCATAAGCCAGGTCACGGTAGGAGCCGATAAAGCGGGTAATGATCGCTGCGCTGTGGTTATCCTGCATCCAGCTTAGCGTCAGGTTGCCCTTTTTATCCGGCAATGAACGCACCAGGTTACCATCACCAGTGGTGCCAGCTGCATCAAACACACCGGTTTCCAGCAGACCGAGCTCCAGGCCGGGTACATTTGTCAGCTTGTACTGACGAACATGCGTGTAATCCATGCTGGCACGGAAACGACCCCAGTCGTTGCTCCAGGTGTAACCGAGTTTAAGGTCAACACCGTCCGCCGTGATGGTACCAGCGTTGATGGTACTCAGCACGGTTGTGGTCAGTGCGCCCTGGTTCGTACCAAAAGTACGCACAACACCCTCGATCTGGTAGGCAGCCGGGTTTACTACGCAATCCAGGCGCGAGCCCGGAGTGACGTTGTTGTAGCCGGTTACACCACCAACGTTAGCTTGGGTCGCCGGATTGGTACCAAACTGTGTAGCCAGCGCTGTTGGATTACAGGGCGTCAACTGGTTCATCGCAGCCCAACCCCCGGTTCGTGTTGCCGGGATGGTGCCGTTCAGGACGTAGTTAGCCGGATTGGCTGCTGCTTCTTTAAACCGTGCCAGTTCATTGGCGATTGCTGAAATACCAGGTTGCGGCAACACTTTGTCGGTCAGCTCAAACCGCCAGAAGTCGGCATTCACAGTGAAACCGTCCCACGCGCCTGAACCTGTCCAGATAAAGCCGGCACTGTAGGTATCAGCATACTCATTACCCACATCTGGTGCAGGTCCACCCAATGTGTAGGTAAAGTTAGGTAAGGCGTGCTCATTGCTGACGGGCAGCAACCCTGCCCGCACGGCCTGGTTACGCAGCGGATCACGGAATGTATTACTGGCCGCTTCCAGACCCTCTTCCACAATACCTACGTTAGGTGCGCGGAATGATTGAGAGTACGACGCGCGGAACAACAGTTCGTCCATTGGCCGCCAGCTCAATGCCACCTTGGGTGTCACTTCACTGCCAATGCGGCCGCCGTAACTTTCCCAGCGCAGTGCAACCTGGCTTTCAACATTCTCGATCAGCGGCAACGACAATTCACCAAACACCGCTTTCACATTACGGTCATTGCTGTAATTGAAGATACAGTTAGAGCATTCAAAGTTATTGCTGACGTAATGCGTGGTATTGGGTGCGCCGTTAGTGCCGTAGTTCAGAATGGCATTTGGGATTCCAGGCTGGTTCATTGCTGGAGCGATAGAGGCGTTCTCCTGCATTCTATACTGCGCGCCAACCGCAAACTGCGCGGTACCGCCTCGCAACTCCATCAACTCACCGGAAACAACTGCATCCAGTACGCCGAGTTTGTTGCGCTTGTCGGCTCGCTTGACGGTTGGGTTCATCCAGTCCATCAATTCCGCAGAGTTCGCCAGCGCCGGATTAGTCATCTGGGTCAGGAAGGGGTTATAGAACTGGCAACCACCGACACCCATGTTGTTACTGGTCAGTGCCAGTGCCAGACTTTCGCGGGTGGTAAACACAAAACCCGGGAAGAAGGTTTGAGTATAACCGTTGTAGTACGCCCGGTTACTCACGTTCCACATGGTAGGCACAGCACCACCAAACGGGCCCGGTGCATCACGGAAGTTAAACGATTTACTGCCATTGGGCGTACAGTTTGGACCACCCAGACCGTTGGCCGCCAATTCTGCGCGGTCACGCTGGAAGGTCTGGTATTCCTGCTCAAAGCTGGTACCACTCCAGGAATAACTGACGTCGTAGTTAAACCGACGGTCATTCATGGCATAAAACTCGCCCTTCAGGCCAGCCTGAGCACCCAAAGTATCGGTATTGGTGATGTTGGTGTTTCCACCGTCGCGTGGCGCATTACCACTCCAGACCGAGGCATAAAACGGTACGTTCATGCCACCGTTAGCCAGTGCGTTTGGTACATTGGGGATGTTGGTTGGGCGGGTCAAGCCAACTGACGGGGCAAAATAGCCCAATTCAGCACTCATACCGATGCCGTAACCACCAAACGCCGGGTTGCCAGCGTGTGAACCGGGCGCTGCCAGAAACACAGTCGGACCACGGCTGCCGTTAGCACCAGAATCTGAACGCTGGATTTGTGAACCGGAGTATTGGAAGAACGAATAAAACTCAGCCCTCTCACTGAAAGTATGGTTAAACGCACCAGCAATGCTGTCGCGCTCAGAACCAACGGTCATGTAACTCCAGTCTTCAGTGAACTCACGACAGGCGCCGCCATTGGCGCCGCGCCGTTCTGTTTGGGTGCCTGTGAAAAACGCGCGACCATCAGCACTCTTAAGACTTGAACACAGCGGGTCTGTCAGAATTTGTTCCGCAGTACCGCCCTCTGCCACGTTTCTGGCTGTAATAGCAGTATTAATATAGGCGGTATTAATGCGCGAACCGAAGGCCGGGTTAGCCATTGTTGCACCGATATTGCCTGCAATACCCCCGACAACACCGGTGTACTGCACGTTTTCATCATAGAAGCGGCCGTATTCCACTTTGACCGGATCACGACGGAATGCTTCCGCAGAGATTACAAAGTGTGTATCACCACTGTCGCTTGCCCAGCCCCAGATGGCGCTGGCAGTCTGATCCTGATCACCACGCGATGCATCCAGTGCCTGTACGTCACCATAGATTTCCAAACCTTCAAAGTCGGTACGCATGATGACGTTGACCACACCGGCCACCGCATCGGATCCGTACAGTGCTGAACCGCCGTCGGTCAACACTTCTACACGCTCTACCATCACCAACGGAATGGTATTGATATCCACAAACTCACCACCACTGCGGGTGACGGTTGCAGCGGACACCTGACGCTTGCCGTTGACCAGCGTCAGTGTGGAGTTTTCACCCAGGTTACGCAGGTTGACGTTGGCGGTACCCGACAATGCGCCGCCTTCACCTGAGCCTTCGTTA
>CANHAR010000034.1 GCA_947458495.1 Gammaproteobacteria bacterium
GAATCGGTTACACTTCGGCTTCGATAATAATAAAACCGGAGGAAATTCAATGGTTGCCAGCATGACCGCCTTTGCGCGAAAGCAAAAAGAATTTGATTGGGGAACAATGAGTTGGGAGATCAGATCGGTCAATCACCGCTTCCTGGAGCCCGGAATCAGAGTGCCCGACAGTCTGCGCATCGTGGAACCTGTGGTGCGCGATCTGCTGCGCAAACGCTTCACGCGAGGCAAGATTGACATTCAGCTGCGCGTGCAGGGCAAAGCCGATCAAGGCAGCAGCCAGGCAATCAATACTGATCTGGTCAACAAACTTAATTCGCTGAGTCAACAAGTGCTGGCGCTGTGTCCCGGGGCTCAGGCACTGAGAGTGACTGACGTGCTGCGCTGGCCTGGCGTGCTTGAAGAAAATGGTCCTGATGATGAGAGTCTGCAACAGGACGCCATCGCCCTGTTACAAGAAACGCTCGACGAGTTTGCCGCATCACGACAGCGGGAGGGCGAAGAGCTGAGCCAGCTGATCCGTCAGCGACTAGACGCCATTCGCACCATTGTTGACACCATTCGTGAACGTCTGCCTGATATTCTGTCTCGGCAACAGGACAATATCCGCCAGCGACTGGAGGCCTTCAAGCTGGAGCTGGAACCCGGTCGCCTTGAGCAGGAAATGGTATTGCTGGCGAATAAATCCGATGTTGATGAGGAGCTGGATCGTTTGTCGACACATCTTTCAGAGGTTCGGAGGGTGTTAAAAACCAATGAGCCCGTGGGCCGTCGTCTGGATTTTCTGATGCAGGAACTCAATCGAGAGGCCAATACTTTGTCGTCGAAATCGATTGTGGCGGAAACTACGCTGAACGCAGTAGAGTTAAAGGTGCTGATTGAGCAGATGCGCGAGCAGATCCAGAATATTGAGTAGTCAATCAGGAGGAAATGTGTCCTTACCCAGATTCTTGTCCAAACCCCTGGCACTTGCAGGATTGCTGCTGGCGAGCTCCGTGTTGTCCGCTGCCGAAAACATGATTGAGTACCCGTCTGTCGCGCCGGTTGTGCCCTTCAGCAGCGTCACCGCGCTCGACTACGCGACCCCGGCGGCCATGATCCCTTATGGCAGTGATCTGCTGCAGTTCGGGCTGTTGTGGTTACCACCCTCAGAGCGCCGCCCGCCTGCGCAGATTGTGCTGATTCACGGTGGTTGTTGGCTGAATGCATACGATGTCCAGCACACGTATGCTCTGAGCACCGCGTTGGCACAAGCCGGTTATGCCGTCTGGTCCCTTGAATACCGGCGCACAGGCGACAACGGCGGTGGCTGGCCATGGACCTTTGAAGACATCAAGGCGGGTATCGCACATGTACACCCGACGGAAAACTTTTCAGAGTTGCCTACCATTGTGATGGGCCACTCTGCGGGCGGGCATCTGGCTCTGCTGGCCGGCGCCCTGGACCCGCAGTTGAAGGGTGTTATTGGCCTCGGCGCTATTGCCGACATCATTGCCTACTCGCAAGGCGAAGGCAGTTGTCAAAGCGCTGCCCAACAGTTTATGGGCGGCACGTTTGAGAACCGGCCAGCGGATTATCACGCGGCGAATCCTGCTGAGAAAACGCCACATCCAAACACTGTGCTGCTGCACGGCAGCGCTGACGAAATTGTACCGGTAGAGCAGGCTGCCATAACCGGGGCCAGAACAGTCATTGTTGACGGTGCAGGTCATTTTGACTGGACACACCCCGGCACTGAAGCATTCCAGGTGTTATTGCAGACCCTGGAAGACATGCTCCAGCCATGAGGCGTATCACACTGGCTGATGTACAAGCCCTGGACGCCGCTGATCCACTTGGGCACAAACGTGCTGAATTTGATCTGCCGGAGTCGGTTATCTATCTGGATGGCAACTCACTGGGCTGTCTGCCCAACGCGGTAAGAACACGCGTCGCCGATGTAATTGATCAGCAATGGGGTACTGATCTGATCAAAAGCTGGAACATCCATCGCTGGATTGATCTGCCGGTTTTAACCGGTGAAAAAATTGCGCGGCTGATCGGGGCAGCGCCGGGCCAGGTCATCAGCTGCGACTCCATCTCCGTCAATTTGTTCAAGCTGCTCAGCGCCGCGCTGGGTCTGCAACACGGACGCAGCGTGGTGTTATCACAGCAGGATAATTTTCCCACCGATCTGTATATGGTGCAGGGGATGTCCGAGCTGCTTGGCTCACAGCGATGCCAGCTGGTGACCGTCTCATCTGACGAGCTGGAGAATCAGCTGACTGAAGACGTTGCCGTGTTGATGCTCACCCATGTTAATTTTCGCAGCGGTTATATCCACGATATGCAGCGGCTGACAGAACTGGCTCACAATAAAGGCATTCTGGTGATCTGGGATCTTGCGCACAGTGCCGGGGTACTGCCCTTGCAACTGGATCAGTGTCAGGTGGATTTTGCAGTGGGCTGTACCTATAAGTATCTGAATGCAGGCCCCGGTGCGCCCGCATTTTTATATGTTGCCAGTCGCCACTTGCCCACGGTCACACAAGCTTTGAGCGGCTGGATGGGACACGTGTCACCATTTCGGTTTTCAACTGACTATGAAGGCGCGCAGGGCATTGAAAAGTTTTTGACTGGTACTCCTCCGGTTATTTCCATGAGTGCGCTGGATGCGGCGCTGGATGTGTTTACCGATGTGGATATGCAGGACATCCGCACTAAATCCAGGCAACTGACAGAACTGTTTGTCACCCTTGCCAAACAAACTCCGGCTCTCGCACCCTTGTCACTGGCATCACCTGCTGACGCAGAACAGCGTGGTGCACAACTCGCTTGGTGCCACCCACACGCGTACGCAATTTGTCAGGCCTTGATTGCCGATGGCGTGATCGGCGATTTCAGAGCGCCGGATATCCTGCGATTTGGTTTCAGCCCGCTAATACTGCGCTACGAGGACATCTGGGACAGTGTGCAACGGCTGGCCAACATCCTGGAAACCGGACGCTGGCAGCTGGCGGAATTCAGCCAAACGTCCAAGGTTACCTGAGCCAAACATCGCAGCTGCGTTAGCCATAACCAGCGACGTACCAGATGTACCACTTTACTTCAGGACATCAGACCGCTTTTGATTAATGGCCGGGGTTTCTGAATAGGTAATTATTTTTGGTACTGACTTGCCGCCTACTCATCAGCCATCTATGCTCGTCGGTTTGATATCTGTCTGGAATGAACCAACGCCAGTGATTAAATTCTCGATAAAAGACATTATTTACATGGCGGGTCCTGCTACCTTCAAGCGGGGCGAGGCTTATTTTCAGCAGAACCGCGTAAAGCTTGTTAGTCCTGATCCTGCCAGTGACAGGGTTAATGCCGAGGTACAGGGCAGCGAACGCAGTCCCTATCAGGTGGTGATTTATGCTGCCAATAACATGTTGTCAGCTGATTGCAGCTGCCCGGTGGGATTCGATTGTAAGCATGGCGTGGCGACTGCACTAAAGTGGCAGTCCTTCCTCGAGCATGAACGGCGCAAACCCAGACCGCAAGCCATGCAGGACGACCGTTCCGCACGACTGAAGCTTTGGCTGTCACGCATTCCCGCCAACCAGCTGCGCCTGAATACCTTGGCCACCGGCAGCCATTATCTGTTGTATACCCTGGACACGGATGTCTCTGAGCTGGCAGCTGCAGATCCTCAGGCGCACGACGTCAGAGTGACGCTGCAGAAAGCCTATCTGAAGGCGAATGGCGAGTGGAGTCAGTTTCAGAATTTTGTGCCTGACTTTTACAGCCTGAGCTGGAATGCTCCTGCCTTTCTCAAGGATCAGGACAAAGCCATTCTCAATCTGCTGCGCGGACTGCAGCATCAAAAGAATTTTTGCTTACGCGGTGAGCCCGGCGCGCTTGCGCTGCGACACATGCTGGCGACACAGCGATTGCGATCAGCGAGCACCGGCAAGCGGGTGTCCCTGGGGCCGACCCTGACGATGCAGTGGCAATGGCAAGAACATGCTTCACAGTGGCAACTGAGTGCCGTGTTGCCCGGTATCAGCCACTGGCAACTTATCAGCGTTGATCCACCCTGTTATCTGGATGAAGCCGCCAGTGTGCTTGGCGAGATTGATAATCCGCTGAGCGGAGCACAAATTGCGTACCTGTCTGTCATGCCGCAGGTCGCTGCGCCTGACATGAAACAAACTGCGATTGTGCTGCGTCAACACCTTAGCCGCGATCAACTGCCACTGCCTGTGGAGCCAGACCTTGTGTTTTGCGACACCCCATCACCGCGTTTATTGATGGTGAGTGCAAACACCGAGGATGGTTTGTGTCTGCCGGCGCTGCGTCTGCATTTTGACTACGCGGGTTTACCGGTGTTTTTGAGAGATGCCGCCGATGCTCAGGGCGTAATGCTTGAGGAATATCAGGGGCGACATTTTCAGATTCAGCGCAATTTGCGCCTTGAAGAGCAGTTCTGCGGCACCTTGCACAGCCTGCAGCTGGTGATGCGCCACGAACTCGGAAAATGGCAGGATGTGTGGGTTCCGGCACATAACGCGAATCAGCATCTGTTAACAATCTGGCAGCAGATGCTGGATGTCCACCTGCCAGCACTGCAGCAACAAGGCTGGATATTAACCATTGATGCTGACTACCAACTGCCCGTGGGTGAAGCGGTGTTTAAGGTCAATGTCAGCGACCACGCCGATGACCCAAGCGACAACAAATCCGGGGTGTGGTTTGACTTTGCGCTCTCTCTGCAAGCGGGCAACAACAGCCTGCCTACCCTTGAGACCGTGGAAGCCTGGCTGGAGGCTGATACCCCGGATGAGCTGTTGATGGCCATCGACGGGCAATGGTTGCGTATTGATACACGACCCCTGCAGACATTGCGCGGACTAATTCTGGAACTGTTCAACCGTAAACAATTGGATAAACCTGTCAGACTGCCCGCGTATCAGGCGGCATTGCTGCAGGATCTGCCAACGCTGGATAATCGCAAAGCGCCACTGACCCGTGCGCTGCTGGCACAACTTAAAGACTTCAACGGTTTGATCAGCATTGATCCGCCAACCGGTTTGCTGGCGCAGTTGCGGCCGTATCAACAACAAGGCCTGAACTGGCTGGCATTTCTTCAGCAGTTCGGTTTTGGCGGCATTCTTGCTGATGATATGGGGCTTGGTAAAACCTTGCAGACGCTTGCGCTTTTGTTGCATCTGAAAAACAGCGGCCAACTGAAAAAACCTGTGCTGGTTGTGTGCCCGACCAGTCTGACCAGCAATTGGTTACATGAGGCCCGGCGCTTTACACCACAACTGCGCACATGCCTGATTCAGGGCTCAAAACGCAAACAGGCTTTTGCGCAGATAAAAACCAGTGATCTGGTCATCACCACGTATCCTCTGCTGCCGCGAGACATTAAAAGTTACGCAGATCACAGCTTCAGCATGCTGATTCTGGATGAAGCACAATTGATTAAAAATCCGCATACCCGTATTGCCAGTGACGTGCGGATAATAAAGTGTGACACCCGTCTCTGTTTAAGCGGAACCCCACTGGAAAACCATTTGGGCGAACTGTGGGCATTAATGGATTTTGCACTGCCAGGCCTGTTAGGTGGCCCGAAAACGTTTAATAAACAGTATCGTTTGGCGATAGAAGAACAACACGATCAGGATAGGCAACACGAGTTGGCCCGGCGAATCGCCCCTTTCATGTTGCGACGCACCAAAGCTGATGTAGTGCAGGACCTGCCTCCAAAAACTGAAATTGTGCAATACGTTGAGCTGGAGGGAAAACAACGCACGCTGTACGAGAGCATCCGTATCAGCATGGAAAAACGCATTCGCGATTTAATCGCCCAGAAAGGTATAGCGCGCAGTCATATCGAATTTCTGGATGCCCTGCTTAAACTGCGCCAGGCATGTATCGACCCGCGCCTTGTAAAATTGGAAAAAGCGGCTGATATCGTCGAAAGCGCAAAACTCAATTGGTTGTCTGAAAATATTCCCTTGTTACTGGAAGAAGGCCGTCATATTTTATTGTTCTCCCAGTTTACTGAAGTACTGGCACTGGTTGAGAAACAACTTGATGAGCAGCATATTGCTTACGTCAAACTGACTGGTCAAACCCGACACCGACAACCGGTCATTGATCAATTTCAAAATGGCGAGGTCAAGGTTTTTCTGGTGAGCTTAAAAGCCGGAGGCAGTGGATTAAACCTGACCGCCGCCGATGTGGTTATCCATGTTGACCCTTGGTGGAACCCCGCCGTAGAAAATCAGGCGACCGATCGCGCGTATCGGATAGGCCAGGACAAGCCGGTGTTTGTTTACAAGCTGGTCGCGGCAAATACCATTGAAGAGCGCATTCAACAAATGCAAAAACAAAAGCAGGCACTGGCTGATTCACTGTTCAGCGAAACTGGCGCAGTGGGTTTACCAATGGAAAAAGCAGCGTTGCTGGAACTGTTAGCCTGACAGGTACTTGTGTGTGCAGAACCCTCTCAAGCTTGACTAAATTGCGACATTCATTATGCGGTTTAAGCTCAATTCATTGACAGTCAACAATAAAACGGCATTCTGTACTTGACCTTACCGGAGGCAACGGGTGCAAACTCAAGACCCTTGTTTACAAAACCTGGAGCAATCTGATGTTGCAAATGACCATACCATCGATGAGCTGCGGCCATTGCGTGAAGTCCATTACTGAAACGATTCAACAGCTTGATGCCAATGCGACGGTCACAGCAGATACTACAAGCAAACAGGTTAACGTCAGCACCAGCGCGCCCGCTGAGGCAGTTTTTCTCGCACTGACAGAGGCAGGTTACCCGCCATCCTCTTGATTGGAAGCCATGAACAACACACTGACATTACAGGTTCCGGTTACGGCAATGAGTTGCGCCTCCTGCGTCAGGCGAGTGGAGCAGGCGTTACTTAAAGTGCCGGGTGTTGAGAGCGCGTCAGTCACTCTTGCCACTGAAAAAGCAGACCTCATCATTGAGGCCAGTGTGACCTCGTTGCAACTGGTTCGGGCGCTAGACAAGGCTGGATACCCGGCTCGCCTTGAACAGATTGAGTTGTTGGTCTCTGGCATGAGTTGTGCGTCGTGTGTCACCCGCATTGAGAAAGCCATGTTGGCCATTCCGGGCGTCACCGGCGCGCTGGTGAATCTGGCCAACGAACATGTACACGCTGAGTTTATTGCTGGCACAGTGACCGCCGCTCAATTGATCAGCACCATTCAAAAGGCTGGTTATGACGCCACCCTGCTGACTGAAAACCACGAAGAAGAGCACATACGAAAAACCCGCGAGCAACAATCATTAAAGCGTTCCCTGATCATAGCCGCGGTGTTAACACTGCCAGTTTTTATCCTGGAAATGGGCGCTCATGTCTTTATGGAGTTTCATCATTGGGTCATGGCGAATATCGGACAAACACAGAGCTGGATAATCCAATTTGTGTTGAGCTCTGCCGTTTTATTTGGGCCGGGTCGCATGTTTATCAGCAAAGGCCTGCCGGCATTGTGGCGTCGAGCGCCTGATATGAACTCACTGGTGGCAATCGGTGCTCTGTCTGCGTGGGGCTATTCGGTGATTGCAACGTTTGCGGGAAGTTGGCTGCCGGCCGGTACTCAATATGTGTATTACGAAGCAGCTGCCGTGATTGTCACCCTGATACTGCTGGGGCGTTTTCTGGAAGCACGCGCGAAAGGACGCACCGGCGATGCCATTCAAACGCTGCTGGGGCTGCAAGCTAAAACAGCGCGCCTCGAGCGGGACGGTGACTTTGTTGAGGTCAACATCGACACCTTGCAGATTGGAGATGTTCTGCACGTCAGACCGGGAGAGCGTATTGCGGTTGATGGCCAAGTCATTTCCGGCAGCAGTTTTGTTGATGAGTCGATGCTGACCGGCGAGGCCCTACCTGTTGAACGAAAAACTGATGACAGGGTGGTCGGCGGCACGCTGAACAAGCACGGGGCACTGCGTATTCGTGTCAGCAAAATAGGTAAAGACACAGTCCTTGCCCGCATCATCCAGATGGTGGAGCAGGCACAAAGTGCCAAGTTGCCCATTCAGGCATTGGTTGACAAAGTAACCTCGGTGTTTGTCCCGGTGGTCATGACGCTGGCAATCATCACCGTCTTGGTTTGGCTGGTATGGGGTCCGCAACCTGCGATGAGTTTTGCCTTAGTGAATGGTGTTGCTGTGCTGATCATTGCGTGCCCCTGCGCCATGGGACTGGCAACGCCCACATCAATCATGGTCGGCACCGGCCGGGCAGCTGAGCTGGGTGTGCTGTTCCGCAAAGGACAGGCGCTGCAAACGCTGCGTGATGCGAGCGTGGTTGCGCTGGATAAAACCGGTACGCTGACCAATGGCAAACCTGAACTCACCGACTTTGTAGTACAAAACGGTTTTGATGCAGATGACACGCTGTCCTTGTTGGCCTCTATTGAACACTCTTCCGAACATCCAATTGCCGAAGCCATTGTTCGTGCGGCCCAACAGCGCCAGTTGCCTGTATACCCGGTCGACAAATTTGTTGCGGTTGCCGGCATGGGCGTCAGAGCCAGCGTACGCGGTCACGATATTTTTGTTGGTGCTGACCGATTTATGCGGCAACAGGGTGTTGCGCTGGACCGTGTTGAATCCGTAAGCACAGCGCTGGCTGCGGTCGGAAAATCGCCGCTTTATGCCATGATCGACGGACAATTGGCGGCGGTGATTGCGGTCGCTGATACCCTCAAAGACAGCGCGCCCGCTGCCGTGCGGGCACTGCACGCGCTGGGTCTCAAAGTCGCCATGATCACCGGAGATAATCGCAACACAGCAAATGCCATCGCTGCGCAGCTCGGCATTGATGAGGTCATGGCGGAAGTACTGCCTCAAGGCAAAGTTGAGGCCGTGCGCGCACTGCGTCTGCGTTTTGGCAACATCGCGTTTGTGGGTGATGGCATCAATGATGCGCCCGCGCTGGCCGAAGCCAACACCGGCATTGCGGTAGGAACCGGAACGGACATCGCCATCGAGTCTGCTGATGTTGTGTTGATGGGCGGTGATCTGAAGGGTGTTGTAAACGCCCTGGCCATCAGCAAAGCCACTATTCGCAATATCCGCCAAAATTTATTCTGGGCGTTTGCCTACAACGCGGCACTGATTCCAGTGGCAGCCGGCGTTTTGTACCCACTCAATGGCACCTTGTTATCGCCAATGCTGGCAGCAGGCGCCATGGCCATGTCGAGCATTTTTGTGGTGGGCAATGCGTTGCGACTGAGGGCTTTTAAGGCCCCGTCTGTCTGAAGGTGATATTGATGCGCAACGGTCCGGTCAAGGCATGTTCGTCTGCTTTTACCGGTGCAACACCATGAAACCGCAAACGATCCGGGCCGCCCCACACCACTGCATCACCGTGCTTTAACACAAAGCGTTGTGCTTTGCCGGTACGCTGCAAACCACCCCAGATAAACACGGCCGAAACGCCCAGTGAGAACGACACAATCGGTGCTGTCAGATTGTTTTCATCACGGTCCTGATGCAAACCCATCCTCGCACCCGTGGTGTAGCGGTTGATCAGGCACACATCGGGCTGAAAGTGCTCATATCCCGCCTGGCTTGCCGCCTGCTGTGCACGCTCCAGCAATAACGCTGGCATTGGCGGCCACGGTTTTCCGGTAAGCGGATCCGTTGCCTGATAGCGATAACCGGCGCGGTCGGAAACCCAGCCCAGGCTGCCGCAATTGCTCATCGCAACAGACATTTGTTGACCCCCGGGAGTTGTCAGATGCCTGAAAGGCGAACGCGCTGTCACGTCAGCAACAGCATCAAGAATCGCAGCGGCATCCGCCAGAAGAAACCCGCCCAGGAAACGTGCGCCGGGTCCGATTGGCACTGTAAGGTTTTGCTGAGCATGGTCACTTGCAAAGAGGTCTGTTGTCATAGCGCTGAAGAATAGCGGATCATGGCGCAGCTGCGTACAACAATTGCGGGGGCAATCGACGGGTCACCTTGATCCGCCGCCAGACATCACAGTACTATCAATCGCGCTGGATACCCCCGATATTCAACTCCTGACCCTCTGATGTGGGAGCAAACCGTCTGCCCATGAGCGACGCTCTGGTTTTGCAATATGCCCCTGCGGATACCTCGGGCGATCTCCTTGATACCGGCCAATGGCCGCGGCTGTACCTCAACGGTCATTGGACCCTGTCAGAATATCGGCAACTGTTAAAACAAACCTCTGCTCCCGCTCAAACACCCCAATCGCTGGATGCCAGCGGACTGATGTCGATTGATACCGCCGGAGCAACTTTGTTGCTGGAGCTACTGGGAGCCGACACACTTGCCGCCCTGGTTGAGAGTGCAACTGGCCTGTCTGACGAGCGCAAAGCCCTGCTGCAAATGGTCGCGCAGTCGATGCGCGGCCGCGAACAGCCCACCGCGCCCGAACACCGTTGGGGCGATGGTCTGGAAGCGCTGGGGGTTTTGACCGTCAGTGGCTGGCAGCAATTGATACAGTTTTTTGCATTCACCGGCTTGACCATCACCAGCCTGCTGACCCTGTTACCACGGCCCTGGCGATGGCGCTGGACTGCCCTCGTAGCACAAATGCAGCAGGCCGGACTCAACGCGGTGCCTATTGTTGCGCTGCTGAATTTTCTGGTGGGCGCTGTGGTGGCTTTTTTGGGAGCCACCGTACTGGCGCAGTTTGGAGCCACCATTTACACCGTCGACTTGGTGGCGTATGCCTTTATGCGCGAATTGGGCGTGCTGCTGGCGGCCATTTTGCTGGCAGGCCGCACGGCAAGCGCGTTTACCGCACAAATCGGCTCCATGAAAGTCAATGAAGAGCTTGATGCCCTGAAAGTCCAGGGGCTCAGCGCGATCGAACTGCTGGTCATTCCCCGGTTGCTGGCGCTGGTGATTACCCTGCCAATACTCGGTTTTATTGCCATTCTGTCGGGAATCGCTGGTGGCGCTATGGTGGCGGTGCTGTCACTGGACATCAGCCTGACGCAGTTTATTGGCATTGTTCAGCAAGTACCGTTGCTGCATTTATGGCTTGGACTCGCAAAAGCACCGGTGTTTGCAGTACTGATCGCATTAATCGGCTGCCTGGAAGGATTTAAGGTCGGCGGCAGCGCGCAGTCTGTGGGCGAGCGCACAACCGCCAGCGTTGTTCAGTGTATCTTTGTTGTCATTCTGCTGGACGCTGTTGCTGCATTGTTCTACATGGAGATGGACTGGTGATGTCCGCTGATGCTGTTGTGATTCGGGTTCGAGGCCTTGAAAACACCTTTGGCAGTAATACTGTGCACAAAAATCTGGACCTGGATATCGCCCGTGGTGAAATTCTGGGTGTTGTCGGCGGCTCGGGTACAGGAAAGTCGGTACTGCTGCGTTCGATTGTCGGGCTGCTGCGCCCCTCATCCGGCGAAGTTGAAGTATTTGGTAAACATTTATTGTCCTTAAGTCGTCAAGAGCGTGCTCTGACGGAGCGGCGGTTTGGTGTGCTGTTTCAGCAAGGTGCGCTGTTTTCTTCCCTTACCGTGCTTGAAAACATTGCCTTACCGCTGATTGAACATGCCCGCCTGAGCAGAGCCGAGGCCACTCGCATTGCGCGTGTGAAACTTGCCCTGACCGGGCTTCCTGCCAACGCGGGGCACCTGTACCCGGCAAAATTGTCAGGCGGCATGATCAAGCGCGCGGCGCTGGCCAGAGCACTGGCGCTGGACCCGGAAATTTTGTTTCTTGATGAGCCGACCGCGGGCCTGGACCCTATTGGAGCTGCCGCCTTTGATCAGTTGCTGCTGACCCTGAGAGATGCATTTAACCTGACCGTTTTTATGGTCACCCATGATCTGGACACGCTGTACGCCAGCTGCGATCGGGTGGCGGTAATATCACAGAAAAAAGTATTGATAGTCGATACACTTGAGAATGTCGCTGCAAACCCTGACCCATGGATTCAGTCATATTTTTATGGTCCACGCGGTCGTGCTGCAGCCACTGCGGCCACTGGCAATGCTGCCTGAAACCCCCGGTTAATAACGGATACAGACACAATGGAAACCAGAGCTCACCATATTCTGATCGGACTGTTCACCGCCATGGCAGCTGCCGGCCTGATGTTGTTTGTGATGTGGATGTCACAATCGGTGGTCGATAGTGACATCAAACGTTATGACATTCTGTTTCGTGAGGCGGTGTCGGGCCTGAGTGTCGGCAGCATTGTGCAATACAGTGGTATCCGCGTTGGCGATGTAGAGCAGTTGACACTGGATCCTGAAGATCCGCGCCAGGTTTGGGCGCGTGTGCGTGTTGCCGCCAATACGCCGGTCAAAACCGACACCCGTGCGCGTCTTGCGCTGCTCAATATCACGGGTGCCTCTGGCATCGAGTTGAGCGAAGGAACGCCACAGAGCGCGTTTCTGGGCGGTGATGACAGCATACCCATTATCGAGGCAGAGCCTTCTCCCCTGACACAACTGCGCGTCAGCAGCGAAGAGCTGCTGGTTAACGTCACCACGCTGGTGGAAAACGCCAACCGGCTGCTCTCCGAGGAAAACTCGGCGTATGTCACCCGCGTGCTCAGTAATCTGGACACGGTGACCACGGCATTGGCAGAGGAGCAACAGGTGCTGCGCGAGGGTCTGCAGAGTCTGGTAACCGCAGGCAACG
This sequence comes from Gammaproteobacteria bacterium, assembly GCA_947458495.1. GTDB lineage: Bacteria > Pseudomonadota > Gammaproteobacteria > Pseudomonadales > Pseudohongiellaceae > Pseudohongiella. The sequence continues at coordinate 12,665 of CANHAR010000034.1, forward strand.
ATATCAGTCGCCTGATCAATACCGTGGAGGACCTGACCTTGCGCCACGGCGACCCTATCCTGGGCAATGCGGGCGAAACCCTGGCGACCATGCAACGCATCAGCCTGCAGCTGGAAGCCGTGGTCGGAGAAAATCGCGACGCGCTTAATCAAGGCATGCAGGGCATCGCGGAACTTGATCCGGCCATGCGCGAGCTGCGCGCCACCATCTTCAGTCTGAACAGCCTGGTAAACCGATTGGGCGATGATCCTGCCGGCTTTTTACTGGGAGGTGACAACATCCGGGAATTTGAACCATGAGAGCCTTGTTACGCGTTAAAGAATCCCTGTTCTTGCTGCTCTTGCTGTGCCTTGGCAGCTGCACCGTGTTACCCGAACGCGAGCCCGTTGATCTGTATCAGCTGCCGCCGTCAACAATAGCGGCCAGCAGTGCCGCACCGATTTCCGGGGGTCTGCGCCTGATGATGCCGGAAAGCAGCGATGCCCTCAGTGGCAGCCGTTTGCTGATTCTGGCCGAGAACAACAGTTTCCAGGCCTATACTGCGGCACGGTGGTCTGCACCCATTCCGCAGTTGTGGCGCGATTGGCTTTTGGATGCATTCTGGCGCGATGGCCGTTTTACAGGTCTGAGCACCGATAGTGCAGGACTACAGTCAGAACTCACTCTCAGCGGCATGCTGCGCGCCTTGCACACTGAAACACTAAATGGCCAGACCAGCGTGATCATTCGATTTGACGCACAACTGATCAACACCGAGCGCCGTGACATTATTGCCAGTAAACGCTTTGATGCCCGCGAAGCGCTCACCCGCAATGATGCGGCGGCGGCAGCCTCTGCGCTGGGCATCGCGGCTGACCGGCTGGCTACGGAGCTGATCGCCTGGGCCGCTGAGAACCACGCAGACTGAACAGCGCATGTCATAAAACTGAGCGATTAGTCTGGCATGCTTCACGTTGTAAACACGGATAAGGGAGCCATTTATGAGCAACAACGACTTAATCTCCAAAGGGCTTGTTGCAACGGGCATCAACGGCTTTGGCCGTATCGGACGGCTGGCACTGCGCGTGATTTACAATCAACCGGTATCGCAGCGTAAATTACAGGTTGTGCAGATCAATGATCCGGGTGGTGACGCTGCCACGCTGGCGCACCTGTTGAACTTCGACTCCGTGCACGGCCGCTGGCATCTGCAAGCACATGCCGAAGAGAACTATCTGGTGATTGGTGAAGACCGCATACGGGTCACCGGTGAGCGAACCATCACCGACAACAATTGGTCAGCCTGTGACCTTGTGATTGAAGCGTCCGGAAAAATGAAGACCAAGGCCGTGCTTCAGGCGTTTCTCGACCAAGGCGTCAAGCGAGTTGTGGTCACACAACCTGTCAAAGAAGCCGGTGTACTCAACGTGGTCATGGGTGTAAATGACAATTTGTTTGACCCGGCACTTCATACCATAGTGACAGCAGCTTCATGCACGACCAATTGCCTGGCACCTGTTGTCAAAGTTATCCACGAATCTCTGGGCATCAAACATGGTTCAATGACCACGATTCACTCGGTTACCAATACACAAACCATCCTCGACGCACCTCACAAGGATCTGCGGCGCTCACGCGCCTGCGGTTCAAGCCTGATACCGACCACCACCGGATCAGCCACTGCGATTACACATATATTCCCGGAGCTCAGCGGGAAGTTAAACGGCCATGCCGTGCGAGTACCGCTGGCGAATGCGTCACTGACGGATTGTGTGTTTGAGGTACTGACCAACACAAGCGCTCAGGCAGTTAATCAGTTATTGCAGGCGGCGGCACAAGGCCCGCTCAAAGGCATACTCGGCTATGAAGAACGGCCACTGGTCTCCATTGATTATAAAACTGACCCGCGCTCGAGCATTATCGATGCACTGTCAACCATGGTCGTTAATCAGACGCAGGTGAAAATTTATGCCTGGTACGATAACGAATGGGGATATGCAAACCGCACCGTTGAGCTGACTGACAAAGTCGCAGGGTTTGTATAACGGCCCCGCAATGAATCAACAATACGCGATCATCACCGGCAATTATTGGGCGTTCACGTTGACCGATGGCGCACTGCGCATGATGGTGGTGTTGCACTTTAATCAGCTGGGTTACAGCCCCTTGCAGATCGCCCTGCTGTTTGTGTTTTACGAGTTGTTTGGCGTGATCACCAATCTGACCGGCGGCTGGCTGGGCGCCCGTATCGGGCTCAACCGTACCATGAATGCTGGATTGATTCTGCAGGTCATCGCCTTGTCGATGCTGCTGGTGCCGGCCACGATGCTCAGCGTTGGCTGGGTGATGGCCGCACAAGCACTGTCCGGCATCGCCAAAGACCTGAACAAAATGAGCGCAAAAAGCGCTATCAAGCTGTTAGTGCCGCCCAATGCCCAAGGCATGCTGTACCGATGGGTTGCCTTATTAACAGGTTCTAAAAACGCCTTAAAAGGTGCCGGATTTTTCCTTGGTGGCGCGCTGTTGACGGTACTGGGTTTTCAGGGTGCAGCTGCCAGTATGGCGATCAGCTTGTTGCTGGTCTGGCTGCTGAGCCTGATGCTGTTAAAAACGGATCTGGGCAAAAGCAAAAACAAACCCAGGTTTTCTGAGTTGTTTTCCAAAAGCGCTGCCATTAACCGCCTGTCATTGGCGCGCATGCTGCTGTTTGGCGCGCGGGATGTCTGGTTTGTGGTGGCATTGCCGGTATTTTTATCGCAGACGCTGGGTTGGGACTCCTGGCAAACCGGCGGATTCCTGGCTGGCTGGATTATGGCTTACGGAGCCGTGCAGGCGATGGCACCCAGGCTGCAGAGCTTTGCTAGCGGTAACGGTAGCGGCAGCAGCAGCGGGCAGCACACCCCGGATGGGCGCTCTGCCATGCGCTGGGCTGTGCTGCTGACGCTTATCCCTGCCACCATTGCTGTGCTTTTGGGGACTACACTGCCGGCTGGTCCTGTGCTGATTGGCGGGCTGATGATTTTCGGGGTGGTGTTCGCCATGAACTCCGCCTTGCACAGTTTCCTGATTGTCAGTTATGCACGTGACGATGGTGTCTCGCTGGATGTTGGCTTTTACTACATGGCTAACGCCATGGGTCGATTGATCGGCACATTGTTATCGGGGTGGTTATTCCAGAGCGCCGGGCTCGCCGCCTGCTTATGGGTATCGGCACTGTTTCTGCTGCTTACCAGTGTGGTGTCCATCGGATTGCCTCGACATCAGCAGCCAGGCTGAGGTTCAACAAGGCCACTGACAGGCGGCCGTCAGGGGCGCAGCTCAAACACACTAAACCCGTGCGCGGACGCCAGCAGCCTTGATTCTTTAAAGTACGACTCAGCCAGTTTCTGCAGCGGGATAAACTGGTTCACGACAAAAATGGCCCGTGTGCTGCGGCGGCTCAAACGCGATGCACTCTTCAGAAATTTCTCCGTCATCGTATCACTGACCTGGAATCCCTGATGGAACGGTGGATTACACAAAATCAGATCAAAACGCTGGCGAATCTGGCTGGCACAATCATCCACAACACATTGCACGTTCATACCGGCTTCAGTGAAGTTACGATTGGCTGCGTCAACAGCCGCCACATTGTTGTCTGTTGCCACACGCACGTCGATGGGAATGGATTGTGTGGCGAGCATCAGATAACCCCAACCACACCCGAGATCAAGCACACTTTCAACGCCCTTCATGTATTGAATGACGGGTGGTAAACAACTCACCAGCAACTGGCTGCCTTTATCAATTTTCTCCCAACCAAACACGCCGGGTTTTGAATAAAAATTCATTAATGGGTGGTTGATCAGCCGCAAGTCAGTATAGCCGGCTGTCGGCAGACGCTTGCTGTCAAGAATCGCTGCTGATGGCCTGCTGAACTGTGCAAGATACGCGTTGCCAAACTTGCGGGCGGTGACATCAGACTGATAGAGCTCTGCGGCCTGTTTGGTGATTGACTTGATGCCATCGGTTTTTTCACCTGTCACATGCAGTTTGCCGTCAGCGGTCAAATGCCTGAGTGCTTCATTGATGACATGATGTGTCAGCATTTTTTCTTTGGAGATGCGATAAACAATCTGCTCGTATAAGCCTAGCCCGGTGAAATCGAAATCGCTCAGAAATGTATTGATACGCAGTTTTGCCATCTGCTCCCGCGTGTCATAGCGATTGCTGATCACATCCATTGACGTTGATCCGTTCAGCTTCAGGAGTCCATCTATTGCCGGGTTTTCATCCATTACCCACAGGGTGCGAGCGGATGCGGGTGCAGCTGTTGCTGTGCTGGTTAAAATCTCCAGCACCAACGCCTGACAATGGTCTTTCATGTTATCCCCTGCACAATCGTATAATTTTTGTGTTCCTGTTTATGTTCTGGCCAGCAAGCGTTCAGAGCAGCACACTGTTAATCTCGGCTGCAGTGAGCACCCTGTACTGTCCGGGTTCCAGCGAGTTATCCAGTGTAATGTCGCCGACACTGACCCGGTGCAAAGCCTGCACATGCAGCCCACAGGCAGCAAACATTCGTTTGACCTGGTGATAACGCCCCTCAGAGATGACAACACTGACTTTATTTTCCGCAATCGATTCCAGAATGGCCGGTTTTGTAAGTTTCTCCTCTCCTTTGAGAAAAAAACCTTGCTTGAATTTCTTTATGGTGTCATCGGTAATCGGGTAGTCCAGATCGGCATGGTACATTTTTGGACATTCGCGGCGCGGACTGATAATGCGGTGAACCCACTGGCCGTTGTTACTGAGCAACACCAGCCCCGTTGTATCTTTGTCCAACCTGCCGGCGATGGCTAAATCCTCTGCGGCCTCTTCGATCAGGTCCAGCACAGTCGGATTGTCGCTGTCAGAGTTTGCACAAACATAAGCGGCTGGTTTATTCAGCATGAAGTATTGCGCGACCGGAAGGCACACCTGTTCACCATCGAGCAAAACACGGTCGTTCTCTGCCAGCATGTAGTCTGCACTTCTGGCAATCACCTCGCCGATCTGGACGCGTTTGTCACGGATCAGCTTTTTGACCTGCGCGCGCGAGTAAACCGTGGCATGACTGAGAAACTTGTCGAGTCGCATTTTTTGGATGTTTATCCTGTTTGTTGTACTGCTGGTACGCTTTTCCCGGTTGCAGATCACGAAACCTGGCGCGCCAGCGGGAAATAGGCTGATGGGCGATCGTAACCGATTCATAACCCAAGTGCATCCGCGAAAAAGCCTCGCAGGCGCTGTCGTTGGCACTGTGGTTGGCGCTGTGGTTGGCGCTGTCTTTGGCAATGCGGCAGGCTGGAATTGTCGTCTTGTATGGTATCGCGTGGCTCATACATACTGTCGCCATGTCGATGATCAGGCGTGTAAGGTCCAAACAGGTTTCGAAATAAATGAACAGATCAGCAATCCCGTGTCAGCGCAGCATCCCGCAACCCCGTCGATCATCCGTCGCTTTGTTTGTCATGCTGCTCTGTGCAGTGTTGTTATCGGCATTTACAGCGCTGGCAAGCCGCGCGCAGGCTCAATCCGATCTGCTGCCCGGATTGGATACCGCAGTGTTGCAACAGCGTTCGCGCGATATGCCGCGTCTGCATAGCCTGCTGATCAGTCATCAGGGCAAGCGCATTTATGAACAGTACTTTGCGGGTCGAGATGCCAGTCAGCCAGCCAATCTTAAGTCTGCATCCAAAAGTATCATTTCTGCCCTGGTAGGTCTGGCCTTGCAGAACGGACACATCAAAGACATCGACCAACCCATCGTGGACTTTTTCCCCGAATACATCGGCACTGAAGTCGAAGACACGGTCAGGCGCATTACCGTCAGAAATCTGCTCACTATGCAGGGCGGTTTAGCCAGCACGTCCGGCAGCAATTACGGGTCATGGGTTGCCAGCCGCAATTGGGTTGATGCGGCACTAAAAAGCCCGATGGTCGCCGACCCCGGCACTGCCATGATTTACAGTACCGGCACAACACATTTGCTCTCTGCCATTGTTACCCGCGCAAGCGGCATGAATACCAAGGAGTTTGCCCAGCGCTACCTTGCC
>CANHAR010000035.1 GCA_947458495.1 Gammaproteobacteria bacterium
AGACCGCTGTTGTTGTGATCAAAAATGTACGAGGCCAGCAACACGCGTGAGCGGGCGTGGTGAATGGCCTCGATCATCGCCGGGTACAATTGTTCGCCATTCTCGAGCAGAACCAGTTCGGTGCAGTCGCTGAGTCCTCGTCGGGTGAGATTCTCACCAATGCCAGACAAAGGGCGAAAGTTGGTGCCTTCAGGCTCGCTCACGGTGTCCAGGTATTGCCGGGGAATTTTGATGCGATAGTCGCGCTTAGCTCTGTGATTGATGCGGTTGATACCAAACAACAGGTAAATAAGAGGCCCTGCCACTGGCAAAATAATGCACAGCGCAATCCAGCCAAACGCGGCTTTGGAGTCACGCTTGTTGAGCAGGATGTGGCCAGCGGCAATTAAACCCATCATCAGCCACAGGGGCGGCAAGGCATAAAACAGCAGATCGCCAGCGGATATTGTCTCCATGGTGCTCTTCCCGGACTGGGTGGTTCATGCATTAAACAACGCGTTTATGACAAAACTGTTGACAGTTGCACATCGGTAATCAGTGCACAATGATCTGAAAATTCGCGCCAGTTGTCACCTGACAGAATCTGGCAATGTTGAATATCAAAACCTCGCAGGTAGATGCGATCCATGGACAATACTGGCAAAAATGCCGGAAATGTCCTTGCGCAGCGACCGTTGGCACTCTCATGTGCTTCCTGTAGTCCCAAGGTTTTTTTTAAGACTACGTGTGTTGTCCGTCGCCAGTCATTCAGGTCACCGGCAATGATTAACGGGTGTTCATCAGGAACTACACGGCGTACATAGTCAATCAGCCGCGTAACTTGTAGTTTGCGCTCATGCTCCAGCAAGCCCAGATGAATGCAGATCAGATGGATGCTGCCGTTATCTGTGCCGGCGATGGTGCCGTGCAGAAAACCGCGCTGCGAGAAGTTAACAAACGATGCGTCAATATTGTCCCAATTGATAAACGGGTGCGCACTCAGGATTGCATTGCCATGGTGACCATGCTGATAAATGGCATTTTTTCCGTAGGCATGGTGTGGCCAGACAGAATCCGCCAGATACTCCAGTTGAGTGCCGTCAGGCCAGTGTTGCACATGTTGGCGGTGACGCTCATTGTCACCAACCACTTCCTGAAGAAAAACCAGGTTGGCGTTACTGGCGCGAAGATGCTGGCGAATATGGGATAACACAAGTCGCCTGGGGCCGAGTGCAAATCCTTTATGAATGTTTAGCGTCAGGATTCTGAATGGCTGGGCGGACATGTTGGACCCAAAAGACGGTAATTGATGTCATCGGACCCGTTCAGCATACTCGCCTGGCAGCATGTCCAGCAAATAGCGAGGCAATGCAAACGCAGCCAGGTGCAGCTCGGGCGTGTAATAACGTGACGGAATATTCTGCGCCTGCCAACGTTGATGCAGTGTATCCAGTTTAACGTTCAGCAGATCGGGATTGTCGCTGGCCCAGGCAAAGGTCATCAGGCCACCGATATAACTGGGCACAGCCGCGCTATAAAAACGCCAGTCTTTGAATAAGCGGGAAAGTCGTGTAGCTGTATCGGTGAATTCAGATGTCTGCATAAACGGCACGCCATTCTGCGTCACCAAGACCCCGCCAGGGTTCAGACTGCGTTGGCAACCGGCATAAAAATCTTTACTGAACAGGACCTCTCCCGGCCCTACCGGATCGGTAGAGTCGGAAATAATCACATCAAAGCGCTCTTGTGTCGTTTGAACAAAATCAAAACCATCGCCGATCACGATGTGTGCGCGCGGATCATCATAGGCGCCATTGCTGTGAGAGGGAAACCAGGTTTTTGATAATTCAATCACCGATGGATCAATCTCCACCTGCGTTATGTGTTTCACAGTTTTGTGACGGCACACTTCACGCAGGATGCCACCATCGCCGCCACCGATGATCAGCACGCGTTGCGCATTGCCATGAGCGATCAGCGGAACATGTGTGAGCATTTCGTGATAAATAAATTCATCACCTTCGGTGGTTTGCACAATTCCATCCAGCGCAAGCACCCGCCCGAATTGCTCATTGCGAAAGATTAACAGATGCTGATGTGCGGACTTTTCCTCAAACAATATCTCATCAACACGAAAGCTCTGACCGTAGGATGAGTACAGTGTTTCTGTCCACAGTGGGCGTGCAGTGACCGCTGTCAATTTTCGCAAGCCGATTGTGTCATGCCGCGCAGTTGTTCCCCGACCATAATTCGCTCGGGCTTAAAGGCGCCTTTCAGAATGGGAATTGCTTTTTCTGGTTGCGCATCTCCGCACATAAAAATATCAAACGCAGCATAACCGCGTTCTGGCCAGGTATGGACGCTGATATGCGATTCGGCCAGCACCGCTACGCCGGAGATCCCGCCATTGGGCGAGAAATGGTGCAGGTGGATATGCAGCAAGGTAGCACCACATTTTTCGATGCATTCGCGAAATTTACGCTCCATCAATTCCAGATCGGTGAGGTTGTGTGCGCCCCAGAAATCGATCAGCAAGTGAGTGCCGGCAAACTCAATGCCGTTGCGGCGAATAAAGTGATCTTTGGGCTCAGCATTGGACTCGCTACTAAAACTGGGCCACTCATTTTCGTTGGCGCTGCTGATGCTATCGCTGGCAGTATTTATTTTGAGAGTCTCTTTAATGGAGGAGGTTGAGCTCATAATCCTTACCCCAAAAAAACATGGCGGTGAACTTATAATCCGTCAGGGTTGCTGTAGCACAGCAGCCTCTTTCCAGGTTAACAGTCTCCGAACCATACGTGTTTAGTTTGATGATACATCGTTTAATACGATTGAATGCCACTCTGCTGCTGACATCTTGAAATTTGCAGAGCAGCGGAGTTTATGTATTTTTTGCCGAATTACAAGCTAAATCCGGACGTTTGACAGAGCGACGCAAAGGCTGGCTGCGATCTTGACTGCACAGATCGCTGCAGAAAAGATCGGCTTGCCGACATCTGCGTTACCTAGGACGCCGCCTTGATCATGTTTCGGGCGATGATAATTTGTTGGATTTGTGACGTGCCTTCGTAGAGCCGGAACAGACGTACATCGCGATAAAAACGCTCAACAGCATATTCGGAAATATATCCGGCGCCACCATGTATCTGCACAGCACGATCGGCGACACGCCCTACCATTTCTGTTGCAAACAATTTGCAGGCCGCAGATTCGGTGCTGATGTTTTTGCCTTCATCGCGCAGTCGTGATGCATCAAGCACCATGCACTTGGCAGCATATGTCTCAGTTTTGGAGTCAGCAAGCATGGCCTGAATAAGTTGATGTTCAGCGATGGCAACACCGAACTGTTTGCGATCAATTGCGTAACGCAAAGCGTCTTCGATCAGGCGTTCAGCAACACCAACACTGACGCCGGCAATGTGCAACCGGCCGCGGTCAAGTACCTTCATTGCTGTAATAAATCCGTCACCTTCTTTGCCGACAAGGTTGGCTGCGGGAACGCGGCAATTGTCAAAAATGACATCACAGGTCAAGGAACCGGCCTGGCCCATCTTTTTATCGACGGCGCCCAGAATGATACCGGGTGTGCCTTTTTCAACAATAAAGGCAGAGATGCCACGTGCACCTTTTATATCAGGGTTAGTGCGCGCCATGACGTTGAAGGTGTCGGCTACGGGGCCATTGGTAATGTAGCGTTTGGTGCCGTTGATCACAAAGTGGTCGCCGTCACGTACGGCGGTTGTTTTCAGTGATCCGGCATCGGATCCAACGTCGGGTTCGGTCAGACAAAAACAGCCTACCCACTCGCCGCTGGCATACTTGGGTAGAAATTTCTGCTTCTGCTCTTCAGTGCCATCAAACACCACTGCGGCAGAGCCGATGCCATTGTTGGTGCCCAGGATTGACCGGAATGCCGGAGAGGTATGACCCAGTGCCATGGCAACATGGATTTCTTCTTCCATGGTCAGGCCGAGACCACCATATTCCTCCGGTATGGTCATGCCAAACAGCCCCAGTTCTTTCATCTCCTGGATGATTTCGTCGGGGACTTTGTACTCTTCAGCGACCTGATGCTCAGCCGGGATCAGTCTTTCCCGGACAAAACGTTCAACCATATCAATGAGTTGATTTAATGTTTCCTGATCTCGAATCATGTTTGGCCTCTTTCATGACGCAGCTGTCTGACAGTATCAATGTTTCTTTTTTCGCGTGGTTTAACTATCGAGCGAGAGTTCGGCATAATACCCCGAACGAGCGTCCGGCGTCGAATTCCACCCCCGAAAGGCATGTGCTACCATGCGGCGCGGTATCGAAATCTATGTTAGGTGGAACAAGAGAACAATTCTATGAGTCAATTTCAAGATGCCTTTATCTATGACGGTGCACGTACCGCGTTTGGTCGTCACGGCGGATGTTTGTCGTCGATCCGCCCGGATGACCTGTTGGCCCATGTTATTCGCAGCTTAGTTGGTCGGAACGTCTTCAGTCCTGAAGCCTACGAGGACGTCATCATCGGCAACACCAACCAGGCGGGTGAAGATTGCCGCAATGTGGCTCGATTTGCAGCGCTGCTGGCAGGGTTACCGCGCAGCGTGGGTGGCCTTACCGTCAACCGGCTTTGTGGCTCAGGTCTGGCAGCGGTATTGGATGCCAGTCGTGGCGTAAAAGTCGGTGAGGGCGAATTGTTTCTCGCCGGCGGTGTTGAGTCGATGAGCCGTGCGCCACTGATTCTGTCAAAGGCTCACTCAGCATTTGATCGGGGTCAGCAGATTGCAGACAGTACCTTGGGTGCGCGTTTCACCAATCCCTTGTTCGCCAGCGGCTTTGGCAATGACACCATGCCGCAGACTGCAGACAACATTGCCAGCGACCTTGGCATTACCCGCCAGCAGAGCGATCTGTTTGCAGCGGCGTCGCAGGCTCGGTATGAAGCCGCCAGGGCGTCAGGTTTTTTTAACGGTGAGATCATCACCACAGAAGTGTCTCGGGGCAAAAAGCTGCCACCGCTGCTTATCACTAGTGATGAACACCCGCGGGCGGATTCAACGCTTGATTCGTTGACGGGACTGCGCCCCTTGTTTGAAGGTGGTGTGGTGACTGCGGGTAATGCGTCGGGAATCAACGATGGCGCAGCAGCATTGATCATCGGCAATGCGGCAATAGGTGAGCGTTACGGCGTGAAGCCGCGTGCTCGCATTATTGCAGGCGCTATCGCAGGCGTTGAGCCTCGTGTCATGGGCCTCGGCCCAGTGTTCGCGGCGCACAAGGCCCTGGCGCGTGCAGGATTAAAACTTGGCGATATGGACGTCATCGAAATAAATGAGGCATTTGCGACCCAAGTTCTGGGTTGCCTGAAAATGCTTGACGTCGATTTTAATGATTCACGTGTGAACCCGAATGGTGGCGCGATTGCGGTGGGTCATCCATTGGGAGCCTCAGGTGCGCGGATTGCACTGAGCACTGTGCGTCAGCTTGAACGCAGTAGCGGACGTTACGCTCTGGTGAGCCTGTGTATTGGTATTGGCCAGGGTGTGGCAGCCATTATCGAACGCTGCGAGTGACAGATATTCAAATAAACGTTTTCCCAATTAAATCAGCTCTGTAAGGGATCCTCTCATGTCCAGTGTTATCAGTTACGAAGTGATCAATAATGTTGGTGTTATCAAGGTTAACAGCCCGCCCGTCAACGCTCTGTCGCAGGCAGTGCGTGCCGGCATACTTGACGCAGTGACTGCTGCGCAAAAAGATGCCTCTGAGGCGATCGTGCTGATGTGTGATGGCCGCACGTTTATCGCGGGTGCAGATATTACCGAGTTTGGCAAAGCGCCAACGGCGCCTTCTCTTCCTGACATTCTGGGTGCTATTGAAGGCTCTTCAAAGCTGGTGATTGCTGCCATCCACGGCACCGCGCTGGGCGGCGGGTTTGAAGTTGCGCTGGCCTGTCATTACCGCTGCGCAGTGCCATCCGCCAAAGTGGGGCTGCCTGAGGTCAAGCTGGGTCTGCTGCCGGGCGCGGGTGGTACTCAGCGCGTACCGCGCATCGCAGGTGTAAAGGCAGCATTGGAAATGATTACCACGGGTGATCCGATAGCCGCAGCGCAGGCCAGTGATATGGGTCTCATTGATGAGGTATTGGGCAACGAAGATCTGTTAGCCGGCGCCCTTGCCTATGCACATGACCTTGTCGAGTCTGGTGCCAAACTTAAACGTATCCGTGATATCAATATCGACCCGGCTACAATCGAACCCGGTTTTTTTGACGCCTACCGTAAACAGATAGCCAAACGCGCACGTGGTCAGATTGCACAGGATCGTATTGTTTCGTGTATTGAAGCTGCCGTTGGACAACCCATCGATGCCGGTCTGGAAGTGGAGCGCAAACTGTTTACGGAACTGGTGACATCGTCACAGTCCAACGCCATGCGCCATGCGTTTTTTGCCGAGCGTGAAGCGGCCAAGATAAAAGACCTGCCCAAGGATACCGCCGCGCGCGACATCAGACAGGTGGCGATCATCGGCAGCGGCACGATGGGTGGTGGCATTGCCATGTGTTTTGCCAACGTCGGTATTCCGGTCAAACTGGTTGAACTCAGCGCTGAAGCATTGGAGCGCGGCCTGGGTGTCATCAAAAAGAATTACACCATGACCGTGCAAAAGGGCAAATTGTCTGAGTCCGATATGGCCAAGCGTGTAGCGCTGATTACTGGCACAACCAGTTATAACGATATTGGTGATGCGGATCTGGTAATCGAAGCGGTGTTCGAAAACCCTGATGTCAAAAAAGAAGTATTTGCAAAACTCGATGCGGTATGCAAACCCGGTTGTATTCTGGCATCCAATACCTCTTACCAGGACGTTAACATGATTGCAGATTCCACAAGCCGTCCGCAGGACGTGGTGGGGATGCACTTCTTCAGTCCGGCCAATGTGATGAAGCTGCTGGAAGTGGTTCGCGGCGACAAAACGTCACACGAAGTGCTGGCAACGGTCATGCAGATTGGTAAAAAAATTGGCAAGGTCTGTGTGTTGTCCCGGGTGTGTTACGGGTTTATCGGCAATCGTATGTTAACCGGCTACGGGCGCCAGGCGCACATGCTGTTGCTTGACGGCGCAACTCCTGCACAGGTTGACGCTGCCGCTGAAAAATTTGGTATGGCCATGGGTCCGCTGGCAGTCGGCGATCTTGCCGGTCTGGATATTGGTTACAAAGCGCGTCAGGCGCGAACTGATGTTGAACATGACGCCAAGACACATTGCATCGCCAGTGCGCTGGTTGAAATGGGCCGTATGGGTCAGAAGACAGGTGCCGGGTATTACTCATATGACCCGGCTACCCGCGCCCGGCTCAATGATGCCGCCGTTGAAGCATTGATAAAACAGAAAGCAGCAGAGTTGGGTGTGACTCAACGCGTCATCAGTGAACAGGAAATTGTTGACCGTCTGTTCTTCCCGCTGATCAATGAAGGCGCACTGATTTTGGAAGAGGGCATCGCCCAGCGTCCGGGCGATATCGATATCGTTTACCTGTATGGTTACGGCTTCCCGGGTGCCAAAGGCGGTCCCATGTGTTATGCCGACCATGTGGGCCTAAAAAACGTTGTTGAGCGCATCAACGAATTTGCCGGCACCCTGGGCGCAGATTACTGGAAGCCAGCGCCCTTGCTGGTCAAACTGGCCAGCGAAGGCAAAACATTTGCTGACTGGGCCAAAGAAAACGCATAACGAGGCAAACCCATGATTTCGTATCAAACTGCGGCGCCCGGCGCGCCGCTGCAACGGGTAGAAACAGGCACACCCAGTCCGCAAGGATCTGAAGTACTGGTGAAAATGCTTGCCTGTGGCGTTTGCCACTCGGATATCCATCTGCATGACGGTGAGTTTAATCTGGGCAACGACAAGAAGCTTGAAGTTGGTCGCGCGGGTTTGGTGTTGGGGCACGAGATCTTTGGTGAGGTTATTGCTATCGGCCCGGATGCCAAAGACGTCAGTGTCGGTGACCGGCGGGTGATATTTCCCTGGATTGGTTGTGGAGAATGCCCAAGCTGCCGTCGTGGCGAGGAGCATCTGTGCACACCCGGCCGGGGACTAGGCACCATGACGCAGGGTGGTTTTGCTGACCATGTGTTGGTGCCCCATCCGCGATATCTGTTTGATAAAGGCGCTGTGAATGACGCGTTGGCGTCCACCTATGCCTGTTCCGGACTCACGGCGTACAGTGCATTGAAAAAAGTAGGCGCACTGGTTGACGGTGACGAACTGGTGCTGATCGGCGCTGGTGGCGTTGGCATGATGGCGCTGCAGGTAGCGTTGGCACAGGGGCTGCAGCCTATTGTTGTTGACATAGATGACAACAAATTGGCTGCTGCCCTGGAACTGGGTGCAAAAGCGGTGTTCAACTCAGGTGACAAAGCGTCTGTGAAGGCCATCAAAACGCTATGCAATGGTGGCGCTTATGTGGTGATCGATTTTGTTGGCGCCGAAGCATCGGTCAATTTTGGCTTGGGCTGCCTGCGCAAGGGCGGCAAAATCATTATTGTCGGTTTGTACGGTGGGGCATTAAACATGCCCTTGCCGTTTATCCCGATGAGTGCCCGCATAATTCAGGGCAGTTACGTGGGTAGCCTGCAGGAAATGGGCGAGTTGATGACATTGGTGCGTGCCGGCAAGATTGCGCCGATCCGCATTGAAGAGCGTCCACTGGCTGGGGTCACACAAGCACTGGCTGATCTCAAAGCTGGCAAGGTGCAGGGGCGAGTGGTGTTAAGACCCTGACAGCCTGCGGCTGCGGATAGCGCATATCCGCAGTCGAGCGCCACGGTTTGTCAGATGACAGCTGATCGTGTTTGAATACCCTTCGGTCCAATAAAAACTCAAGAAGGATGTTGTTATGCAAACAGTGCTGCGCCTGCTCAAAATAGAGATGCTTGCGGCTGCCTTTGCAGCCCTTTGTGTTTACCTGCTACCGGGCGCTGCGCTGGCGCAAACGCCGCCAGCCAGCCCTCCCGCCGACTGGGGTCCGGTGTCCATCAATCTCGAAGAAATTCCTTATCCTTATCCCGTGCACTTCCTGCATCGTAATCTTTACGGTCAGGATGTGCGGATTGCATATATGGATGCCGCTCCAACAGCGGCCGCCAATGGGCGAACCGTAATTTTGTTGCATGGCAGCAGTTATTACAGCTGGTACTGGGAAAACACCATGCAGGCACTGACAGCTGCAGGTTTCCGGGTCATCGCCATTGACAGGCTGGGTTGGGGGCGCTCCTCGAAACCAATCATTCCATACGACGTCAATCTGCACGCCTCCAATGTCATCGCCCTTCTTGACAAGCTTGGCATCCAACAGGCCGTTATTGGTGGACACTCACTGGGTGGGCGACTGGCCAGTAGTTATGCACACATTTATCCCGATCGTTTTTCTCATGTCATTCTGGTTAACCCTATCGGGCTGAATGCTTCTGACCGCGGCAGAGCCTGGAGTGAGCCAAGCCCGGGGGCTGCCGAGCCGGATCTGCAGGCTCACTACGCGGCTAATCTGCGTCAGGAGCAGAACCGCATCGTTAACTGGCGTCCTGAATACATGGAGCACGTGCGCATTCGCTACGGCCACGCGTTGAGTGGTGATTTCCACCGGCTGAATCTGGTGCGATCCATGAACAGCCAGTTAACTGCGCTGCCCGTGGATGCGTTCTGGCCACAAATCAATCTGCCCAC
This sequence comes from Gammaproteobacteria bacterium, assembly GCA_947458495.1. Classification (GTDB taxonomy): domain Bacteria; phylum Pseudomonadota; class Gammaproteobacteria; order Pseudomonadales; family Pseudohongiellaceae; genus Pseudohongiella. Next base: position 9,694 of record CANHAR010000035.1, read on the forward strand.
GCTGTTGGTTGGCGGTGCCGTGGATGGACCAAATTACCCTGAGGCTGCACAGCGTGCTGTTGATCTGTTGCCAAACGGTTCTCTGGTGTTGTTCCCGGATGTGGGTCATAACCCCCATCTGGAGGCACCAGATCTGTTGAACGCGGAAATATTGAGATTCCTGGATAATTGAGGGTGAGCGGCGCGCGTGCCACAAAAAAAATAAAAAAATAACAAGAAGATAAAGAGGTGTCATATGTCACAGTCAATGCAATACAGCCGTTTGATAAAAAAATCGTTGAAGCTTCTGGCCGCTGTAAGCCTGGTATCCTCGTCTATGGTAACGCACGGGCAGACGCCTGTTTCCGGTCTGCCCATGGCTGACCCTGAGTCAGTCGGGATGTCGGCTGAACGCCTGCAGCGCATCGATGCCTTTACTCAGCGTTATATTGATAATGAAATGGTGGCAGGTACTGTGACGCTGGTTGCACGTCAGGGAAAAGTAGTGCATTTCAGCGCACAGGGCATGAAAGATGTCGAGCGCAATCAAGTCATGACAACTGACACCATCTTCCGCATGGCGTCGATGACCAAACCGATTGCGTCGGTGGCATTGATGATGCTGTATGAAGAGGGTTTGTTCCAGCTCGATGATCCCATTTCCGATTGGTTGCCGGAATTCAAAAATATGATGGTGGAAGTGGAGCAGGCTGATGGTTCTATCAGCCTTGAGCCAGCCAAAACCCCCATCAGCTTTACACATATCCTCACCCATACAGCCGGCCTGATGAACAGTTACCGTGGTGATATCGCACGCTACTCTGAAGTGTCGCGGGTGCAGGGTGACGAAAATCTTGCCAGCTGGACTGAACGTCTTGCAACGCTGCCGCTAAGGTATGAACCTGGCACACGTTGGGAATATTCCGCTGCCACCAGTGTGGTGGGCCGCCTGGTGGAAGTGATGTCCGGCGATGACCTGGATACGTTTTTCCGCGAGCGGATTTTTGAGCCTCTGCAGATGACGGATACGCATTTTTATCTGCCGCCGGACAAAGTGAATCGTTTTGCGACCTTGTACGGCCCTGACGCGGATAACGGCAATCGCATGATGCTCACTGAGGTCGGTGATGAGCGCAGCAATTATGTTTCCGGGCCGCGGGCGTTTTTCTCCGGAGCTGGTGGTTTGGTTTCCACAGCTCACGACTATATTCGTTTTCAACAGATGATGTTAAACGGTGGTGAGCTCGATGGTGTGCGTTTATTGGGATCAAAAACTGTTGAGCTGATTTTTGCCAACCACACGGGCGATCTGCCCTTGTGGCTGAGTGGCCCGGGTTACGGGTTTGGCCTGGGATATTCAGTGGTAATGGATCGTGCAGTGGCGCATACCTCGGATACGGAAGGTTCGGTGTCGTGGGGTGGGGCGTTTGGCACCATGTTCTGGATTGATCCTGAGGAGGAGTTGGTGGCGATTATCCTGACGCAGATTCGGCCGTATAGTCATATTCGGTTGCGTGAGGGATTTCATAATGTGGTGAATCAGGCGATTGTTGATTGACGTACTTCAAAGACGTACATTTTGAGTGTCACCTCCCGCTGCTTGGACTAACTTCAATCTGTCGTTACCAAGGCTAACTGTGCACTGGTTAGCTCAGGTGGTCAGAGTAATTTCTCTCTTGTGAATTAATTCCTGCAAGCGGCAATTTGTTGTTCTATAACTCCTGTAGAGGGCTTATGAAAATTGGGGCCCTTAATCAAGTCTTGGTATCAAGACACGCAGTTGCTGTTGATAAATTGCAATCAGCATTATCAAAAACAGCCGATTTTTGCACAACGTGCACCTTATCAATGTCATTTTTACAAGGAGTTAGCTATGACAAACGTATTTGAAGGTAACAATTTGAATTCAGGAATTCGTGAACTTAATGCTGCCGAGATTGAACAAGTAAGCGGCGGTGTTATACCAGTTGCGGTCTGGGCGGCTGCCAAATATTGTGGATACGCATTTGCTGGAGGATTCTTTGCAGCCGCTGGGGAGCGTGCGTATCAGTGGTTCGAAGGATACTTCCTTGCTAATTGAGTGTTAAGTAATTGCGAGTTAAGTAATTGAAAGTTAAGTAATTGAAAGTTAAGTAATTGAAAGTTAAGTAATTGAAAGTTAAGTAATTGAAGTTTCTGCCGGGCCAGGCTCGGCAGAAACTGACAGGAGTGTTGCCTTGAGACCATTTTTGTTGATCTTGATCTATGTGATGCTGGAGTTGATGGATGCCGGCACTACGTTGTATTTGTATGAAAACTTTCCATCTGGGCGTGAACTCAATCCGTTTGTTGATCCTAGCAGCTGGCAAGGGCTTCTGCTGGCTCCAGTCACGTTTTTTGTTCATGCAGCCTTTCTGCTGAGTGTGTTTTTTGCCGAAAAAGGAAAACATAACATAGCTGCAGAAGGTGGTTTGTTATCAAACGCAGCCCATGCGGCATACTTTGCTCTGTATTTGATATTTATAGACCTATTGACGGTCATGAATAACCTGATGCCGTTTATAGGCATCAGTAGTCCGGTTTCATATGTTCTGATGTTTATGGGAAACTTCCCTGGCAGTGAATTCCAGCACCTATGGATGTTCGCAGCAGTGGTCTTTTTAGTGATGGCGCCGGTAGGTCTATGGATTGTTAAATTGATCTATCGGTCGAAAGCGGCGGCGTAACCCTTCGTTGATATCGGGGCTGTTAGAACCTTGCTGAGCAATTTGTGCCTGTTAAGTTTTTTTAGCCTCAACAGGGGTATCCAACCACCTACTCCCTACCCCCGGCTGCCGCCACAAAAGCCATTTCAACAAGATAAGCAGGATTTGCCAGTTGTGCCTGAACACAGGCGCGACTTGGCGCTGTGCCTTCCTCAAACCAGTTATCCCAGACCTTGTTGAGTCCGGGCAGATTGGCTAAGTCAGTGAGGTAAATGGTTACGGAGAGGATACGGGTTTTGTCACTGTCGACCTTGCCCAGCGAGATGGCTGCCTGTGTGAGTATTTGCTGGACCTGGCCGGTGATGTCCGCGGAGAGATCGGTGTCGGGAACTTCGACAAAATGTGCGATGCCGTTGTAGACGGTGATGTCTGACCAGCGTTTGCCGGGGTTGATTCTGCGTATGTTCATAGGTTTATCTGCCTGACAAAATGAGGTGGCTGGCAACAGCGGGATGCGGCTTCAGAATAGGCCTGCTGGCTGGCCGGATACAGCCGCAGAGTAACATGGTGGTACAGAAAAAAACGGCTGGGCGGATATCAATAACAGGCGCATAATTCGCGCGTTTTCTCTCTGGTATCGGGTCATGTCGTCACGTCAGTGGTTCTGGATCATTCTTCTTGGAGCGGTCTGGGGCGGTTCCTTCATTTTTAATGCGCTGTTGATTCGCGAGTTGGGTCCTCTGTGGGTAACTGCCCTGAGGGTTAGCATTGGTGCGCTCGGCTGTTGGCTGTTTCTTTTTGTGCGTGGCAAGGCCGTGCCGTTGGAGCCCACGTTGTGGCTGAAGCTCGGCTTGCTGGGCGTTCTTAATTATGCCATTCCGTTTGCTTTGTTTCCGCTGGCGCAGGCAAACCTGGCCAGTGGTGTTGCGGCGATTGTGAATGCGCTGACGCCCATCATGACGGTGATAGTGTCGCACTATTGGGTCAATGGTGAGCGCATGAGTTGGAGCAAGGCGATCGGCGTGGTGGCGGGTTTCACTGGTGTGGCAATTCTGGCTTCGCCTGCTTTGCAGATGGAGGGCAACTCCAAATTGTGGGCCATTGGTGCCTGTCTTGTGGCGACTTTGTGTTATGCGCTGGCGCTGAATATTGTGCGAAGTTTTCGTGATGTAGAGCCTTCAGCGTTGTCATCAATTGCGCTCACCGGGGCGGCAGTGGTGACTGTTCCCGTCGCGTTTATCGGAGAGGGCTTGCCAGTGATGGTATTGCCCACAACCTGGTTGGCGGCACTGGCGATCGGTCTGATTTCAACAGCATTTACCTTTCAGATTATGTATCGCCTATTGCCGCAAGTGGGCGCCACCAATTTTTCAACCACTACCCTGATTGCGCCGATCTCAGCGATTTTTCTGGGCTTCTGGTTTCTGGGCGAAGTCATCCTGCCATCGCACTTTATCGGCATGATTGTGATCTTTATCGGGCTGATGTTTATTGATGGACGTTTGCCGCGTTTCATTCGTCGCTGGGTGTTCTCAACCAACGAGTGACGTCTCCTGCCTCGCAAAAAAACCGATCAGGCGACCAACCCAACTGGCCTGGCAAACAATCGGTTGCTACACTTCGAGTGCCCGTTCGAACCTTCAATGACAACAACAAACGCTGAAAACAGGGGAGCACCAACTTGACTGATCTTGACTCATTCCGCGAAGACACGCGCGCCTGGCTGGAGGAAAACTGCCCGGCCTCCATGCGCACCCCCGCTGCTGAAGACGAAGTGGTCTGGGGTGGCCGCAACGCCGTTTATAAACACCCTGACAGCAGAATCTGGTTGGACCGCATGGCAGCCAAAGGTTGGACCTGTCCGACATGGCCGGCTGAGTACGGTGGTGGTGGTCTGGATAAAGCTCAGAGCCTTATTCTCGCGGAAGAAATGCAGCGCATTGGCGCGCGGCCGCCGCTGATGAGTTTTGGTATCAGTATGCTCGGGCCTGTGTTGCTGGAAATGGCAACCCATGAGCAGAAGCTTGAGCATATTCCGAAAATTGTACGCGGCGAGATTCGCTGGTGTCAGGGTTACAGTGAGCCAGGGGCTGGCTCGGATCTGGCGGGGCTGGGCACCAAGGCCATTCTCGATGGCGACCATTACCTTATCAATGGTTCCAAAATATGGACATCGTATGCCGACAAAGCTGACTGGATTTTTTGTTTGGTGCGTACGGATTTTGAGGTACCAAAACACAGCGGTATCAGCTTTATTCTGTTTGATATGCAGACGCCTGGCGTGAGCACTAAACCCATCAAGCTGATCAGCGGCAACTCGGTGTTCTGCGAAACATTTTTTGATGATGTGCGTGTCCCTGCGCGCAATGTGATTGGGAGCCTGAATGATGGCTGGACCATTGCAAAACGACTGTTGCAGCACGAACGGACCATGATCTCCGGATTTGGTCTCAGCAGTGGACGCAACAGTCGTGGTGGACTTGGCGGCAGTCTCGAGCAAACTGCGATGACGTATCGCGGCGACACAGACAAATTGTCTGACCCGGTACTGCGCGATCAGATTGCCCAGTTCAAGATCGACAGCGAAGCGTTTGCGTTTACCTCGCAGCGCTCTGCACAGGAGGCCAAGCTCAGCAAGGGCCCGAATGCGACCTCATCCATGCTCAAGAATTACGGTTGTGAATTGAACAAGCGCCGTTTTGAACTGCTGTTGCAGGCGGCGGGTACGCAGGCGCTTGGCTGGGAATCGCTGACCGCGGACGCCTCCGATTTTGCACCTGAAGAACTCTCGGTCGCACGCGAATGGCTGCGCTCCAAAGGTAACTCGATCGAAGGCGGTACCTACGAGGTACAGCTGAACGTGATTGCCAAACGTGTGCTCGGCTTGCCCGACATGACCACAATGTTAGTTAAGCAATAAGGGAGCTGCACACTATGTCATTAGTATTTAATGAAGATCAGCTGATGTTGCAGGAATCTGCGCGCAGCTTCTGCCGCGAGCAGGCACCGGTTGCAGTGCTGCGCAACATGCGCGACACAAAAGATGCGCTGGGTTTCCCTAAAAGTCTCTGGCAGAGCATGGTTGATCTGGGTTGGGCCGGTATGGCTATTCCGGAGGTCTACGGTGGGTTTGAGTTTGGTTATTCCGGATTGGGTATTGTGCTGGAAGAAACCGGTCGCACCCTGGTGCCAACGCCACTGGTATCAACCATTTTGTTGAGCGCGACGGCCATCAATCTGGCAGGCAGCGATGCACAAAAAACGACGCTGTTGCCAGCGATTGCCGCGGGTGAATCCATTGTGGCGTTTGCGCTGGAAGAAGGCGCTTTCCACAATCCGGCGCACGTATCACTGAGCGCAGTGAAAACGGCTGAAGGATATGAGCTTAATGGCGTCAAGAAGTTTGTGCTCGACGCAGCCGCCGCTGATCATTTTGTTGTTGTTGCCCGCAGCTCTGGCTACGCCGGTGATACCAACGGCATCAGTCTGTTTTTGCTGGATTCCAAAACCCCCGGCATTCTTGTGCAGCCTTTAAGTATGGTCGACAGCCGCAGCGCCGCCAATGTCAGTTTTGACAAGGTAAATGTACCGGCGGGCGCATTACTAGGCATCGAAGGTGCCGGTTGGCCCGCATTGGAACGTACCCTGGATATTGGACGCATCGGCTTGTCCGCGGAGATGCTGGGCAGTATTCAAGAGGTGTTTGAGCGCACGGTGGAGTATCTGAAACAGCGCACGCAGTTTGGTGTGCAGATTGGTGCATTTCAGGCTTTGCAGCATCGTGCAGCATTGATGTACTCGGAGATTGAGTTGTGTAAATCCCTGGTGCGCAAAGCACTGTCAGAACTTGATCGTGGCGACGATGCGCAGGATATCCCGGCGCTGGCCAGCATGTGCAAAGCCAAACTGTGTGAGGTTTCGGCGCTGATCAGTAACGAGGGCGTGCAAATGCATGGTGGCATCGGGATGACGGATGAGTTTGACCTTGGTTTTTTCCTGAAGCGGGCCAGAGTTGCGCAGCAGATGCTGGGTGATGTGCTGTTCCACCGGGATCGTTATGCGTCACTGCGGGGATTCTGATTTTTTTGTTCGTGGTATGCAGTCAGCGCGTGGTACAAAGTTTTTGCAAACGACGCTGCGCGTCTGATTCTCCGCAGTTTTAGGTGCGCCGCCGCCGACACAACTGAGCATCGGGCGCGGGTAGCAGTACCGGACCAATCAGGCCGCGCTTATCCCTTGACGGGACGCCCGATCAAGCGCGAGCAATGTCCGAGTCCCGAGCGGCGCAGCCGCGAAGGTCGAGTTGCGCAGCGCCGGGCGTTCCGACAAAGGATGCGGCCGGTCCGGTACTGCTACCCGCGCCCGATGCGCACTCCGATCGGAGCGCAGCAAACATCACCCGGCCCGATGCGCACTCCGATCGGAGCGCAATGCACACATCTGCGCCCGATGCGCACTCCGATCGGAGCGCAAGGTCAGTCATCCCTTCAACAACGACTGCCGACAGGTCAACAACATCAGCTGCCGAAACAGATTCTGCACCTCAGGAGCCCCCACATCATGCACCGAAGCACAATCCCAATTCAGACAAATACGCCGGGTTTCAGCATCAACAACCTGCAAAACAGGTCTACCGTCCTGCAATTTTGCGTATATTAGATATCCAGACATATTGATCACCTCCTTAATCAAATGATAATCATTATCATTTAAATAGTAAATGGATAAATCCCTGCCATGATTTTTGCTGCTTTAGGACTGTTACTGATCGCAAGTGCTTATCTGCCCCAAGTCTGGGTGCGATACGTGATGAAAAAACATCACCTAGAACAACCAGATTTGCCCGGGACCGGAGGTGAATTAGCCAGACATCTGGTTCAACGCTTTCAACTCGAAGGCATCGTGGTGGAGGAGACCGATGAAGGTCGCGATCACTTTGATCCGACAGCCAAAGCGGTAAGACTGAGCCCCAGCAACTACCATGGGCGATCGGTGACCGCGGTTGCCGTGGCGGCGCATGAAGTAGGTCATGCCATTCAGTGTTACCGGAACGAGACTATCTTTGAGCTTCGCAAACAATACATGCCGCTGGCGGCGAAACTGAGTCGTTATGGCGTGATGTTGATGATGTCGGTGCCGATTGCGGCAATTGTGCTGCGCTCGCCCGTTGCTATCGGCGTGGTCATCGGCATCAGCGTCATCATGCAATTGCTTGGCGCACTGGCATATCTGATTGTCTTGCCCGAAGAATGGGATGCAAGCTTCAACAAAGCCCTGCCTATACTGATCGAAGGCGAATACATCAGCGAGGCGCAGCACCACGGTGCGCGCCAGGTTCTGAAGGCTGCCGCGCTCACCTACTTTGCCGGGGCTTTGGCCAGTATTCTTAACATCGGGCGCTGGCTGATGATCCTGCGGCGCTGACGCCAGATTCGACAAGTCAGGCTGTCGTCTATATCCTCGGTTTAGCGCTGAAACAATTACAACAACTGCTACCGGGACAACTGTGTCTGAGTCAAGTATCACCCTGCCTGTGTGGGTCTTCATTTTGCTGCTGATCGCCGCTGCCTACGCAGTGCTGATGAGTGTGTTATTTCCCAGTGTGCGCTGGTATGTCAGACGCAGACTCAATCGCGCGGTGGACAGAATCAACACCAATCTGCAGATCCGGATCCGGCCGCTGCAGCGCACACGCCGTCAGGTGCTCATCGATCAGCTGATATTTGATCAGGATGTGATTGCCATGATCGAGCAGATGGCGCGTGATGAGAACGTTCCCCGTGATGTGTTGCAGCAACGTGTGCTCAGTTACGCACGTGAGATTGTTCCCTCGTTTAATGCCTACGTGTACTACCGTGCGGTGTACTGGATATCCAAAAAACTCTCACGTTTTATCTA
>CANHAR010000036.1 GCA_947458495.1 Gammaproteobacteria bacterium
AAAAGACGCGGTAACCGCCGCTATTATCAGCGAGAAGACGTACTTCTTATCCGCCAGATCAAATCTTTGTTATATGAGCAGGGGTTTACGATCGGAGGCGCGCGTCAACGTATGAGCGGCCCTCAGGAGCAACCTGCTGCAAACGTTACGACGACTGCTGCAGTTGAAGGGAATGACATCCGCTCGATGATTGCAGAGATAGAGTCTGTGCTCAAAATGCTTTGAACTGGCCGGCAGGATTATTCACGCTATTTACCCACCTGATTCACTCGCCTTGACCACTAAGCCAACCACGCCGGCAGTATTGTATTCGAACGATCGCACTGTAATTTTAGAGGCATTTCCGGCAAATCAGCTTTACTGTATCAATCACAATGATATATTCCGCCACTGATTTATCGGGGAAGTTAAGATGAATCATTGCTTAAGAAGTATGCACCCACGCATTTAAGCAAAAATGACGCTGTGTCACTCCTGCACAGCCGACCCAAAACCATAAGAAACATCTAGAGGTCAATGGATGAAATCCAAATCTGCTATCAATTACAGAGCGAATCTCCTGTCCGCTGCAATCGCTGCAGCGTTGCTGATCCCTTCGGGCGCAGCTATCGCACAGGACACCCCGGAAGTTGAAGAGGTTGTTGTTACCGGCTCCTTTATCCGACGTACCGAAGGTTTCCGTGCTGCATCTCCCATCACCCAAATCGGCGCAGAGGATATCGCGCTGGCGGGTACACCAAACATGGGTGACGTTATTCACAATCTGAGTTTTAACCAGGGTTCAACAATTACCCAGAACTCATTGACTGGCGCTTCCAGTACGACTACATCTATAAATCTGCGAGGACTGGGGGCTGGTGCCACCCTTAACCTCGTTGACGGTATGCGCGTGATTGGTACCAACGTGAATACCTTCTTGCCACAAATTGCAATTCAGCGACTTGACATCGTGACTGACGGAGCCGCGGCACTGTATGGCTCACAGGCAGTAGCTGGCGTTGTTAACTTTGTGCCACGCACCTCCTACGATGGCGTAAAAGTCGAGGTTTACCAGCAGGGTGACTCCCGCGGTGACTACAAAGATTCACAACTCAGCTTCCTGGGCGGCACTGAAATAAGCGGCCTGAACGTGGTATTCGCTGCCGACTACCGAACAAACGGACGACTGCGCATGCGCGATCGTCCTGACCAAATGAATGCCGGTTTGACTTCGTCATCAACTTCTAACCCCGGCAACTATAACGTGCCGCGTCGGGATGCTGCAGGCAACCTGGTTCGTAACGCGGCTGGCGTTGTGCAAACGACTGTCCGACCTGATCCGGGTTGCGGCGCTGTTAGAAATGACCCGACCGTGCAAGGTGCCAACCCTAATGGCTTTTTATTCAACCAAACCGGTGCAGCGGGTGGCACACGTTGCTGGTACGACTATGGTGAATTCTGGGATTTCCGCACTGCTCAGGACTCAGGCACTGCATTTCTGAACCTGTCCTACGATGTGAGCTCTGATTTCAGCATCAGCTCACAGACCAGCGTATTTGCACGTCGTGCCTATCCACGCGGCTCAGCATCCAACCCCGGTGGTCGTGTGTCAGAATTGCCGACTGTTCGTGGCGAACTGCCGGGCAACCCGTTCAGAGCTGTAAACTCAGCCGGAGCACCCTTGTTTGCCCGCGATCAGAACCGCGATGGCCTGCCGGATCGTGCAGCCAACGGCTCTGTGATTCTGGATCCGTCAGGTATTCCGTTTAACGAGGATGTGACCTTCAACTCCTGGCGTCCATGGGGCAAACAAGGCACGCTGCCTAGTCAATTGGCTGATGACGGCTCTCTGGAAGGCGAAACCTACGTGCGCGGCATACGCCAAGCAATCAAAGCCGAGTTTGCTGTGCCGTTTATTGACGGTTGGCGCGGTTCGGCAAACTACATGTTTGCCTACCAGCTTGACAAAAGCGTTGCCAGTAACTTCAGCTTGGGTGCTCTTCAGCGTGGTTTGAACTGTGACGTACTCAGAGATCGCAGTTCCTGCTTTAACCCCTTTGTTGCGACATCGCCCGCAGTACTGAACACACAGGCTGTTGCTGACTCTACGGTTTATACAACAAACCGAGTCAACGACACCGACAAACTGCAGACAATTGATCTTGTTCTCAATGGTGAAGTGCCGTTGGGCGGATTTGAACTGCCGGGTGGGCCACTTTCAGCCGCAGTGGGATATCAGCGGCGCTCAGATCGCTTCAACAACATCCCCAGCCTGCACAGCTTGACGGGGGACGTGTTCATCGGTACGCGTCTGTTCCCGACCAGCGACGGCAGAAGTGTTGATGCCTATTTTGTGGAGGTGTCGGCACCACTGCTAAGCAATCTTGAGTTACAACTAGCGGTGAGGGATGAGTCGTACAGCACAGGCCAAAGCTCAACCGACCCCAAGTACGGCTTGGTGTATACCCCGATGGACAGACTGACGCTGCGCGCCAGCGCTGGTTCTTCTTTCATTGCACCGAGCTTGGGAGAACTGAATGCTCCTCAATCTTGCGGATTGACCAACGTTTCAGACCCATTTACAACTTTTGCAGCTTTTACGGCTAACTGTTCACAAGGCAACCCTAATCTAGTCCCCGAATCAGCAGACACCTTGTCGCTGGGTTTTGATCTGGACTTAATAGAAAACATGAGTATTTCTATTGATTACAGCAAAACTGATTTCGTCGATCGCATTGTCAGCTCAACAACTGCAGACGTTTTGGCGACAGATTTCTTCAACTTCCGCCAGGCATTTAACTACACGGCCACAGCCAAACCGCCATTGGATCTTGTTCAGCAATGGGTCAATGACCCGCGATCTGACAAGCGTATTCAGCGCAACCCGGCTGGACTTGATCAAATTGACCGTATCCTGAGTGGATCCAGTAATGCGTCAAAAATGTTGGTGGAGGCGTACGATCTTAAGTGGAGCTATCGCTTCTCGGTTTCGGACTTCGGCATGTTCAGCCTTGCCATGGACGCAACCTACGTTGATAGTTACTCATACCAACTGCGACCTGATCGCCCGATAGTTGAGGCAGCAGGATTGCAGAATGACTTGACTGGTGCGGTTCCTCCGATACCTCGCGTTAAAGCTAACGTCAGTCTTGGCTGGTCACGTGACCAGCACAGCGCAAACATAACCGGTCGATATATAGACGATGTTCTGTTTGATGCAAACAAGTTTGACTACCAGGCGCGATTGCCATTCAGCAACTATCGCAACGTTGATGTACTTAAAGCCTCTTCGATCTTCGACGCCAGCTACAACTATCGTGGCCTCGAAGCATTGGGCGGCGAACTGAGCTTTACGCTTGGTGCCCGTAACCTATTTGACAGATTGCCGCAAAAAGTCCCAATGCTCGGCGGCATGGAGTCAATTCTTTACGACCCAACCGGTCGCATGCTGTACGGTCGTGTAACCTTCGAGATGTAATCTGAATCGTTACATGAAAAAAACAAAGGTGGTCGGATAATCTGTCCGGCCACCTTTTTTTTCTGGCAATCAAAAAACACGTACTTGATGCAAAACACAATGCTAATCCGCCAGGGACTTGCAAGCACAGGCAAGGCAAGTATAATGCCGGCTCTTATTTCGGGGCGTAGCGCAGTCTGGTAGCGCACCACACTGGGGGTGTGGGGGTCGCAGGTTCAAATCCTGCCGTTCCGACCAAATTTGTTGTTGTATGATTTTTGCTGCAAACCTCACAACATAAGGCTCTCTCTCGAGGGCCTTTTTTATTTTTAATCAAATAAGCCGATTGACCATTTCAGGTCCTAACATTTGCAGCGCCGAACTGACTCTAGCCATGTAAAACAAGCAGTCTGGTTTTCAGGCATCATCAGGCGTAAACTCCGGTTAGCTTAAGGTGAGCAACACGGACACTCACCTAGAGTTTCCCAGTGTGCCATCTTTAAAAAATGTGAAACCTGTGTCGGATATAGTCAGCAATAACAAGAATAATCAGGTGCCAGATACAGATCCTTTTATGCCTGATATCGCCGGCAGCCTTAGCGACTTTTTCAGTAATAGTCCATTACGGGAATTCAGCGATAATCTGCTTCGTTCAGTTCCGGGTTTACCGCCTGTTGTGCAAACGATACATCTACTGGGCGTCGCTGTGATTGTTGGGTCGATGGTGTTTTTGTGTTTGCGAATACTAGGATTGGCTGCGGATCGGCAGGATCCTTATGAGATGGCTCAGCGTTTGTTCCCGTGGTTTTTTTCTGCTATCCCTGTCATGTTTATCAGCGGCGCAGTGTTTTTTCTTGCCCGACCACAGCGCTACATTTACAACCCGATTTTTACAATCAAAACTGTGGCATTTCTGCTGACAATCATCGCCAGTTTCTGGTTGTGGAAATACAGGTCTGAGTTAAAAGCCAACACTATCCGATTGTCAACCAAGCTGTTGGCAGCCGTTGTAATGACTGGCTGGGTGATAACAGCGCTGGCCGGGCGGTGGATAGCTTATTCAGATTATATTTTCTGGCCAGAGTAGACTCATGATCAACGCTGTCCTTACCCATGAATTCTGGCTTTCCCTTGAGTACCTTCCTCTGGCAGAGCAAATTGGCGCAACGTGGTGGTTTCCGCTGATTAACTCCCTGCATGTGCTGGCTATCAGCTTTATGCTAGGCGCTCTGCTGATGCTGGACTTGAGAGCTGCAGGCCTGGCTGCCAATCGATACTCGATTAAAGATCTTTGCAAAGATTTTTTACCCTGGATATGGGCATCCTTTGTGGTTGCCTGTATAACCGGTACCGCGTTGTTCATCACCCGCGCAAGTGCACACATGTTGAATCCGGCGTTTCAGTGGAAGATGCTGCTGATGGTATTGGCAGCCTTAAATATGGTGATGTTTCACAGGCAGACGACCAAGTATCGTCTGGCAGATATACACCCAGAAAACTTTCCTGTCATTTTAAAATTGTCCGGAATTGTTTCGTTGCTGCTTTGGGCTGGGGTAACACTCGCCGGACGATGGGTAGGTCATATCGTTTAATTTGAAACTCTAAAGTCAATATCGAAGGAGAGTGAGTCATGCCAGAGGCTTATATCGTAGCGGCAGTCAGAACCGCCTGCGGCAAGAAGAATGGCAGTTTAAGTGCTATTCACCCGATTGATCTTGGTGCTGCCGTCGTAGACGAAATTCTTGATCGGACAGCCTTGCCGAATGATGCTGTTGACGATGTCATTTTTGGTTGCGTCAGTCAGGTAGGTGCTCAGGCTGGCAATCTTGCGCGCAACGTCTCTTTAGCTTCACGTCTCGACATTTCAGTGCCAGGTGTCACTATAGACCGCCAGTGCGGGTCGTCTTTGCAGGCTGTGCACTTTGGAGCCCAGGCAGTCATGTCCGGCACTCAGGATCTGGTTATCTGTGGAGGCGTGGAATGCATGAGCCTCGTGCCGATTGGCTCCAATATCAATGATTCAAAACCGCTTGGGCGTGGGGTACCGCGAGGCGAAAGACTTGATGAGCTTTATCCCGGCGTTGAATTCAGTCAATTCAGTGGCGCCGAATTACTGGCGCAGAAGTATCACATCACACGTAAAGAGCTCGACAAATTTGGTGTGCTCAGCCATCAACGTGCAGCAGCAGCAACCCGTGAAGGATATTTTCTTAGGGAGATCGTCCCAGTTGAGATAACACGTGCTGATGGCAGTGTGGATACCCATGCCGTTGATGAAGGTATCCGCTATGAAGCCAGTCTTGAGGCTATGCAAGGGCTTAAAACTCTATTCGAAGGCGGCGTCATCACGGCGGGCACTGCCAGCCAAATCAGCGATGGCGCGGCTGCCGTGCTGATTGCTAATCGCCGGGCAATCGAGAAATACAATTTACCCGTGAGGGCACGTATTCACACGCTGGTCGTTGTAGGTTCTGATCCGGAGATCATGCTTGAGGGACCGATACCTGCAACAGAAAAGTTGCTGGAGAAAGCCAATCTGACCATCGACGATATTGATCTGTATGAGGTCAATGAAGCATTCGGATCAGTCCCGCTGGCATGGGCAAAAGCACTGGGCGCTGATCTTCGCCGATTAAATGTCAACGGTGGTGCACAGGCACTGGGACATCCCCTTGGTGCTACCGGGGCCAAGCTGGTGACCAGCCTGCTGCATGAACTGGAGCGGCGCGAAGCCCGTTTTGGACTTGTTGCAATCTGCGAGGGCGGCGGCACTGCCAATGCTACGTTGATTGAACGTCTCGATGGACCGGACTGGTAATGCCACTTACGCACAACGAAGCTCCAGCGTTTGTTAATCGTTTCACCCGCGAATTGCCTGCCGACAAGATAGAAGATAACTATTGTCGGCAGGTGCAAGGTGCTGCCTATTCAAGAGTAAAACCCGCGAGAACCAGCAACCCCGAGCTATTGTCATTAAACGAAGAACTGGCCTGCGAGCTAGGTCTGCAATCGCTACTTGACGATAAGGCAGCACTGGCCAAGGTGTTGAGCGGCAATACCTTGCTGCCGGGCATGGATCCATTTGCAATGGTCTATGGCGGACATCAGTTTGGAAACTGGGCAGGTCAACTGGGCGACGGGCGGGCGATTAATCTCGGAGAGATTTCAACCGCAAAAAATAAACATCTGACCCTGCAGTTAAAGGGCGCCGGAGGTACTCCCTACTCAAGGCACGCAGATGGCAGGGCGGTGCTTCGGTCATCACTGCGCGAATACCTGTGCAGTGAGGCCATGTTCCACCTTGGGGTGCCAACAACGCGAGCCTTGAGCTTGGTATCCACGGGCGACAAGGTTGTACGGGATATGTTTTATGACGGCAATCCAAGGGCAGAACCAGGCGCTATTGTATGCCGTGTGGCGCCTTCTTTTGTCCGTTTCGGAAATTTTGAGTTACCTGCGTCAAGAGGTGACAACGATCTGCTGCGACGTCTGCTTGACTTTGTGGTTGTGACCGACAGGGAGGACCTGTCAGAACGTGTGCGACTGGCAGGCTCAGACTCCTCACGGACAGATGTTTATCTCGATTGGTTTCAGCAAGTGTGCAGGCTGACGCAGAGCATGATTGTTCATTGGATGCGAGTCGGCTTTGTGCATGGAGTAATGAATACTGACAACATGTCTGTCTTGGGCCTGACTATCGATTATGGCCCTTACGGATGGATAGATGATTACAACCCCGACTGGACACCCAACACGACAGACGCTGCGAATCGACGTTACAGGTTTGGAAACCAGCCGGCAATTGCGCGCTGGAACCTGTATCAGTTGGCAAACGCCATCTATCCGATTGTGCAGGATGCTGAGTCATTGCAATCCATTCTGGACAAGTTGCCATCTGAGTATGACGTTGAATTCTCCGCAATGATGAGTCAAAAACTTGGCTTTCAACACCCTGTCAACTGTCCGGCAGCGTTAATAGAAGCTTTAAAAAAATTACTATGCCTGCAGCCAACGGATATGACCTTGTTCTTCCGTTTGTTATCTGAGTTTAAACCTGAGGATGCCCATAGCAACGTTCACAAAATCGTAAATGCGGCTTTTTACGAAAACAAACAAGCACAACCATCAATCGCTCAGGCTTACCAGGATTGGGAGGCGCTCTATCGTCGTTGTTTATTGTCGGAACCTGCATTGCACGCGCAACGAAAGAGCATGATGAACAGTGTCAACCCTGCCTATGTGCCAAGAAACTATCTGGCGCAGCAAGCCATCGATGCAGCCGAAGCAGGGGACATTCATGTCTTCACAAAATTGCTCAATGTGCTTGAACAGCCTTATCACCAACAATTATCTGCTGATGCCTATGCCGGTTCAAAACGACCTGAGTGGGCCGTAAACAAGGCAGGCTGTTCAATGTTGTCCTGCAGTTCCTGATACACAGAGCCAGCCATCTGACGATGGAGAGCGTCACTTTACTGAAACAACGACGTTCCCTAACGCAAACCAGTGGCTGGGTTACACTTTGTCAGCGCGTCCAACTACAACTGTTGGTTAGGTAAAAGCCTTCCCATCTCAGGAGTAGTCAGCATTCAATCAATACCCAATTCCATGTCAGATATGCGTTATGCGGCTGCGTCTGGCACTAATGACATTATTTGTCGTGCCTGTTGTATTTAATTTTCTGGCGAAGAACACCGGATCACCCGAAACAGTCTCGCGCTTGCTCAACACCTTGCAAACAAAATACACTGAGGCAACGGCCGCTCCTGCTCTTGCCAGCTCAGGCAGTGACACGCGAGTCCTTAATTTACGCCGCGATGATCTCTGAGCGCGGCATTTGTAATGCAACGCCACCTGGCGCAGCCACGGTGGCCAATCGACAAGGGAGTCGGTGTCAAATGGGTATCTCAGCTATCGTTTTGTTGTTTTTGATCGTCGTTCTCGCCATCTACCTGATTAGTATTTATAACCAACTGGTCAGCCTACGTAACCGCTTTCAGAATGCTTTTGCACAGATTGAAGTTCAGCTTAAGCGTCGCTACGACCTGATCCCCAATCTGGTCGAAACAGCCAAAGCCTACATGTCTCATGAGCGCGACACGCTCGAAGCAGTCATTCAGGCACGTAACGCAGCAGCGCAAGGCCTTGGGGCGGCTGCGGCAAATCCTGGCGACCCCACTGCAATGTCAGCACTGGCGGGACAAGAGGGCATACTGGCCGGCGCTTTGGGCAAACTGAGCGTAGTGATGGAAGCTTATCCAGATCTGAAAGCCAATCAGAACATGATGCAGTTGAGCGAAGAACTGACATCGACTGAGAACAAAGTTGCCTTTGCCCGGCAGGCTTACAACGATCAGGTCATGACCTACAACACCTACCGCCAGAGTTTTCCGCCTGTGGTATTCGCTGCTGCATTTGGTCACGGTTCTGACGCCGGACTGCTGGAGTTTGCAGATTCTGCTGAGATTCAGGCTGCACCTAAAGTCAGCTTTTAGTCACCAATCTGATTGCCTGCCGGAAGTCCGGACTCATGGATTTTTTCAAAGCCCAAGACCTTGCCAGACGCCGAACGCGGCATCTGGTTTTTCTGTTTACACTTTCGTTGCTGAGTTTGCTGGTTTTAACCAACCTGTTGCTCTACCTCATTTTTAGTATTTCTGGCACCTATACCGAGGTCGGGCCTGTATTCACCCCCACGGGACCGGGATTGTATGCAGCCGTAAGCCTTGCGGTATTGCTGGTTGTTATTGTCAGCAGTGTGTTTAAAACATTCAGTCTGAGACAAGGGGGTGATGCAGTCGCTCAAATGATGAATGCGCGCCTGTTGATATCACCAAAGTCAGTGGATGAACAAAAGCTGTTGAATGTCGTGGAAGAAATGGCCATCGCATCAGGCACTGCCGTGCCGCCTGTTTATATCATGGAGGAAGTGTCTATAAATGCTTTTGCTGCCGGACATTCCAGTGCGGATGCTGTCATTGGGGTCACGCGCGGAGCCATTCAAAAACTTAACAGGGACGAACTCCAAGGGGTCATTGCACACGAGTTCAGTCACATACTGCATGGTGATATGCGACTCAACCTGAGATTGATTGGCTTGCTACATGGCATTATGGTGCTAGGCATAATGGGTCATTATTTGCTGCGTGCCGCATCCTCATCACGGCGAAACAACAATAACGCAGCCATGGCGATTTTTGGGATTGGATTGGTCGTGATCGGCGCATCAGGATCATTTTTTGGAGGTCTGATCAAGGCAGCTGTCAGTCGACAACGTGAATTTCTTGCCGATGCATCGGCTGTACAATACACCCGAAATCCTGCTGGTATTGCGGGAGCCCTAAAACGTATCGGCGTTGATACCGACAATCACTTTCTGGACAATCCGGCGGCAACTCAAATCAGTCATGCCTTGTTCAGCGAAGGCGTGAAACTTAAATTTAATGCGCTTTTTGCCACTCATCCACCGCTGGAGAAACGCATTGAAGCTCTTGATCCTGAATGGAGCGGAGAATTCAGCACAACAACCTCCACACAAGTGCCAGACGTGTCTCCATTGATGGCAGCTGGATTTGCTGTCAGTAGAGCGGGCACTGCGAATAAAGAGGACATCAACCAGGCAAAAAATGTACTGCAGGAAATTCCTGCTGAGTACCAGCGCACTGCCAGGGAGGCTCTGGGTGCATCGGCAATTCTCTGTGTTCTGATGCTCAGGCAGGATCTTGAATCAACACTATCAGGTGTCAGCGTTATTGAACAAAGGTTAGCAGTCATCAGCCCAACTCTCGCCGCTGAAGCCACCAGACTTTTCCACATTCAAGCCATGATAGAACCTGCACATCGACTTGCGTTGATCAGTTTGTGCCTTGGCACACTAAGGCAACTGACAGTCCAACAATACAAACAGATCCGAGCGGTTTGGAGCAAACTGATAGAGACGGATCCCCGACCTGATTTGCACTCCTGGTTGATATTCCAGTTGGCAAGCAATCATTTGGACAGGATGCTTGATTTTAATGCTCAGGTTCATCTGTCAGTGCAGACAAGTCTCAGCGACCAACAAAAAAACCTCAGTGTCTTTCTATCAGTGTTAACCTTCAGCGGTGGTTTGTCGGGCGTTGATGCTGAACTCGCATTCAACTCGGCTGCAAATGCATTGCATACCAAAGGGCTTGAGATGATCACGGCCGATCAATTGACCCTTTCAGGTTTCCAGTCATCAGCTACTCAACTGAAATCGCTCACCTACGCTGACAAGAGGCAATTGCTCGACGCAATGTTGCTCTGTGTTTATCACGATAATGGTGTGACTGTGACCGAAAACGAATTAATGCGCACGACTTCAGAAATATTGGGATGCCCGTTGCCAGCCAAATTTTGATCATGCAGTAAATCACTCGAAACTGAACACATTGCTCATCTGCTCAGCCTGCTCACAATTGAGGATTACCAGGCTCTCAATGCTGCCATCTGCATAACTCACTGACATGACAATATCGTCCGTCGGAGCACACACACTTTCACTCTCGTCAGAGCCTGGCACAGCCTTGCTGTTCATATAATAAAGCCTGCGTTTTGCGTCGGCCTTGTAAAACATACGCGCGACAATTTCTTGTCCTGTGTAGCAACCTTTTTTAAAGTCGATTGCGCCATTAATGTCGTAGTTCAGCAGCTGTGGTGTAAACACTTCAGATTGACTCAGATCAGGATGCGCCTGACCCGTTCTGATATCTGCCGCTGTCCACATAGACTCTGGCACATGCCCGAGCAAGGGCTGCAGGGTTTGCCAAAGCGCTTGTGACTCTTCTGAGCCGCGCTCGAAAATCAACAGAAAGCGGGGTAGAGCATACAAAGAGGACATCGGCATTCTGATTAATGTCATGCCCTTAACCCGAACGCAGCTGTCGGCAATGTCGGGTAAAGAGATTCCTGAGGCATTGAGGGTGGCAGCCAGATTGACGCCACCAATACCGTAAACACAATACTGCGTCCCGGTTGCTCGCAATGATGTTTTGAAAAACACCCGGTACTTATTCAATGTCGCAAGAATTTTTTCCTGTAAATCACTGCGCGATATCAACAGTACTGCATCGTTACCCGAAAGTACTCTGACATCGGCGATAACCCGTCCTTTGAGATTACACAATGCGCCTCTGAGAGTATTCCCTTCGCTAAGTTTAAGCATGTTACAACTGAGCTGTCCTTGTAAAAAGCGTTTGCTGTCTTCGCCAGTTAATTCAGTGATTGCCATGGAATCCAATGTCAAAAACCAGGCACCGGTATCGACAACAGCTGTATCTGTATCAATGATTGTCGTCATAGTTATTCCGGATACAAAGCAGATTATGAGTTAGTATAAGGAGGTTGAGGTGGCAAAATATGCCGCCTTTTGAGGAGCTTTTATGGTATCAGATATCGCCTACAAAAAAATGCTCTGGCATAGTCGGCGCGGCATGTGGGAGCTTGATATTCTGCTTCTGCCTTTTGCGGAAAAAAAATTGCCGGAACTTGATGAGACGGATCACAAACGTTACGAACGTTTGCTGACAGAAGAAGATCAGGATTTATTTGCTTGCCTTGTTGAGCGCGTCCAGCATCCAGATAAAGAGATGCAAATTATCATAGCAAAAATACGTGAGTTCGCTGTTTCGGGCGTCGCCAGACCACATTGAGCAATCAGCATGGATATGGATATCCACTTTTCACAATCCCGATATTTGATGGCGCTGCGTGCGCTGGTCATGGTTGGCGTTTTTTACGCAATATTGATCTCAAACATTACAATGCCATTGATGGCAGGATTGCTGATGCTGACATGCCTTCAGGGGTTTGGCTGGTCAATCCGACAGCCTTGGATTCGCGGATTTACCTGTGACACTGACAACGATACCGATATCGAGCAACACTCCGGGCAACCATCAATGTCACTGAAGCTTAGCAACGGGCGCTGGCTTAAAGCAGAGCTTACTCATTTCTATTGTCTCTGGTGGATTCAAGTTCTTGAATTCAGGACTGCAGGTAACAGATACACGCTGATTATTCTGCCTGACTCTTGCAGTCATGAAGACCAACGTCGAATCCGCTGCTTTTTATCTGCGGGTCAGTATCGCCGAAAGCCTCTTCGCCAGGCCAAATCCGTCAAACTATCGCAGTAACATCAATCCATAAAACCCACTTCAGGGTCTAAGGATCGTATCGGCAGCAACATCACTGAGATCGGGGTAATCAACATTAAAGTGCAGACCGCGGCTTTCTTTACGCAATAGCGCACAGTCCACAATCAGCTTGGCAACCAATACCAGATTTCTTAACTCCAAAGAATCACGACTGATCAGATAGTGACGATAATGAAATGAGATTTCCTGCTCCAGCAGATCGATGCGTTTGCTGGCCCTTAACAATCGGCTATCGCTGCGCACAATGCCAACGAAGTCCCACATCACCCTTCTCAATTCATCCCAGTTATGCGCCACAACCACTTCTTCCTGAGAGCGAGTCACGCGGCTTTCATCCCAGTCCGGAATACTGAACGGCACTTTCTCAATGTAATCAAGCCGCGAATAGATATCCTCAGCCGCACCAAATGCCAGCACAAAACACTCAAGAAGCGAGTTACTCGCCATGCGATTGGCGCCATGTAATCCTGTAAAGCTGGTCTCGCCAATGGCATACAGGTTGCTGATATCGGTTCTGCCACACTTATCAACCATCACTCCGCCGCAGGTATAGTGGGCGGCGGGTACCACTGGAATACGATCCCGAGTAATATCGATACCATACTCTAGACAACGCGCATAAATCGTAGGGAAATGCTCTTTTATAAATTCTGCTGGCTGGTGCGAAATATTGAGATAGACACAATCACAACCCAAACGCTTCATTTCATGATCAATTGCGCGCGCTACAATGTCACGTGGTGCCAACTCCGCCCGCGTATCAAATTCCGGCATAAACCGACTGCCATCGGGCAACTCCAGCGTTGCACCTTCGCCGCGCAAGGCCTCAGTAATCAAAAATGACTTGGCATGCGGGTGGTACAGGCAGGTTGGGTGAAACTGGTTGAATTCCATATTGGCCACACGGCAGCCAGCACGCCATGCCATTGCGATACCGTCACCCGTCGCACTGTCTGGATTAGTTGTGTACAGATATGCTTTGCTGGCGCCACCACTGGCCAGAATCACGAAGCGTGCCTTGAAGACCTCAACTTTGTCTGTGTCAGGGTTAAAGACATAAGCGCCAACGCAGGTTTTCCCCGGCAACCCGAGTTTCTCGGACGTGATTAGATCAATCGCCAATCTGTTTTCAAACAGTGTTATATCCGGCGTTTGCAGAGCTCTGTCTTTGAGTGTTTCAAAGACCGCCCGGCCAGTTGCGTCGGTTGCATGAATAATTCTGCGATGACTATGGCCACCCTCCTGAGTGAGGTGGAGAGGCTTCAGATTGTCGCGATTTAAAGGCATCGACGCAGGGCCTGGCCCAGCTTCCTCCGGCGTCAGAACGGTGAAAGGCACGCCTTGCTCAACCAACCATTGAATAGCTTGCTGGCTGTGCTCAACAATGTGCCTGACAATGTCCTCATGGCAAAGTCCCGCACCTGAGTCCAGAGTATCTGCAATATGAGCATCAATACTGTCGCTTTCATCGAGTACGGCGGCAATTCCACCTTGAGCCCAATAAGTTGCACCCTGACTCAGAGTACCCTTGCTCAACACCGCAACTTTGGCAAATTCAGCCGCTTTTAACGCAAGACTCAAGCCTGCTGCACCGCTGCCAATAATCAGGATGTCAAAGTCGAACAAGGTATCTGTATCCATTGTGGTGCAAGAACGCAGAATTCTATAGACTCTGCCATCATATTCATATCCTGCGATCTGATTGATTATCAGGTCACCGCTTTAAAACGTTTCAACAGGTAGTCAGTCATCATTGTATGAAAAGCACGGATACCGACAATCAACTGGTAGAGCGAGTACTACAGAACGATTCCAGAGCTTTTACCCTGCTTGTGTTGCGTTATCAGCACAAGGTACTAGGTTTGATAAGTCGCTTTGTCAAAGACCCGCACGAGGCTGAGGATGTCGCTCAGGAAGCTTTTCTCAAGGCTTATCGGGCACTGCCCAGCTTCAGGGGTGACAGCGCATTCTATACATGGCTTTATCGCATAGCGGTTAATAGCGCCAAAAACTATCTGGTATCACGGGGCAGGAGACCGCCCAGTACGGATGTCGATATGGATGATGCAGAGCTGATTGATGACACCAGTACCTTGCGCGATGTTGAAACACCCGATGCAACAATGGAAAAAGAAGATCTGCAACGAATTATCAACAAAGCAATTGATAATTTGCCTGAAGAGCTAAGAACGGCATTCACACTGCGTGAATTCTCAGGCCTAAGCTATGAAGATATTACCGAGATTATGGATTGCCCCGTTGGCACGGTGCGCTCTCGTATCTTTCGGGCAAGAGAGGCAATCGACAAGTGTGTTAAAGAAGCAATGAATCCATGAAGCCTGGATCAGTGCGTTTTTCCGATTCAAGGGAACTTGAAACAGAATCAGCTGTCCTATCACTGTCACGATTTCATGTTTGGTTTTAGGTCGGTCATAAAATGCAAATCCCTTATGAGGCAACTGCATGAATCAGAGAGAGCAGAGTAAATCAGCACAGAAGGATTCAGACACGGTGAATGGCGATAACCGCAACAATTTGCTGACTGACGAAGAGGCTTTGTCGGCGCTTATGGATGGCGAGCTTGGTGAATTTGAGATGCGAAGGTTGTTATCCCGGGTTGCTGCATCGCCGGAACTGCGAATGACGTGGGAAAGATATAATCTTGCGCGCGCAGCGTTTGATGTAGAACCTCTTGATATGCGCACCGCATCACTCGCTTTGACTAATAACAATTCAGGTACCTTGCTTGATCGCATCTTGATGGAGGTTGATCAGCAGCCACTGAAAGTAACCGATCGGCAAGATTTACACACTGCGGCCCGGAGAACCATCAAGCCATGGCAGCGGGATATGGCACGCGTGGCCATCGCAGCGTCAGTAGCACTGGCAGTATTTGTCGGAATGCAGTCTGTGTTGACCCCAACTGCCGGTCAGCCTGATGTCGCTAGTTCAACTGCAACAACTGAGCAAACAGCACGTGACATGACTGAAAGGCAAAATGTTCAGGTTGCAGTTGATGAGGAAGCTCAACAGCGGCTGAATGATTACATAAGAAGTGTCTCCATCCCCCGCCGAAGTGAAGCCCCGGTACCATTTAATATACTGGATGAGTCTTCCATGCTGAGGCCTGTGTCAGATCTCGAGTTGATCGAGGAGGTACAGCGCGACTAGCCCTGAGCCCAGTCTATGTTTTCTGGATACTGTCATATTTTTTACAACCGTTGAATGAATGCGTTCAACGAGGTATGTTTATCAGCATCTCTATTTGGTTGACCGGCTTTCAGGCAACCATCTGTCTCTGTCATCCAATCTGGAGAAAACAGAATGCTGATAAAATCGACCTGCCTGTTGCAAATCTTTCCAAACAGGACGTTGACCGCCGACACCCCCCCCACTTCACGCTTATCGATTGTCGCGATTATTGGTCGGCTTGCCGGTTCCTTTCCCGCATCTCTGCCCACCCTTGTTTTCTCGGTGTTGGTGTTGCTTCTGATGTCTTCTCCTGCGTCTGCTCAAAGAGGCCTGCCGGATTTTGCCGATCTGGTAGAAGACAACGCTGCAACTATAGTAAACATCACCACGGTTCAACGTGTACCGGTTGTCTCAGGCACACAACAGGGCGAGATCGAAGAGCTGTTGCGTCAACTCAGACCGGACGGGTTACCCATTGATCCCGACGCTCAAACCCGCCCGAGAGGAGGCGTTGGCTCAGGTTTTATCATGAGTGACGACGGCTACATCATCACCAATCATCATGTCGTGGCGAATGCTGACACGATCACCGTAACCCTGACCGACCGTCGTGAGTATTCTGCTGACATTATAGGAAGTGATGAGTTATCTGATGTTGCACTGATCAAGATTGATGCTACCGGATTACGCGCCGTCAAATTCGGGGATTCGGAACAGGTACGAGTTGGCGAATGGGTGCTGGCGATCGGCTCTCCTTTCGGCCTTGAATTCTCTGCAGCCGCAGGAATAGTCAGCGCCAAATCCAGAAACGTTCCGTCGCGCGGCCCTGCAAATTATGTTTCATTTATACAGACCGACGTTGCAATCAATCAGGGAAACTCAGGTGGGCCATTATTCAATCTGAACGGTGAAGTCATCGGTATAAACTCCCAGATACTGAGCAGCACCGGCGGATCAAATGGCATTTCATTTGCCATTCCCAGCAATATGGCACTGAATGTTGTTGAACAGTTAAGAGAAACCGGGGCTGTCAGTCGCGGCTTGTTAGGTGTTTTGATAAAGGATGTTGATAATGCACTTGCCCAGGCATTCAGCCTGGACAGACCACGCGGAGCGTTTGTAGATGAAGTTCAACCTGGCAGTCCGGCAGAACAGGCCGGTGTGCTCAACAACGATATCATCCTTGCATTTAATAGCATCCAGATTGAACAATCGTCCCAGCTTCCATTTTATGTAGGTCAGGTACGTCCGGGAACGTCTGCAGAACTTACTGTGCTAAGGGAAGGCGAAACGATCCAACTCCCTGTGATCGTTGGTTCTCTGCCGGGTGCTGATCAGGCATCCACTGGCACACGACCCAGCGCTCCGCGCGGAAACAGCCTGGCTCTGACGGTACAAAACCTGGATGCTGACATGCTCTCCTCTGTGCCAGCGCTTGCCAAAGGTGGCGTACAAATTGACCAGTTGCGTGACGGACCTGCCAGGTCTGCCGGATTAGAGAGTGGCGACGTCATTGTGTCTCTCAATCATCAGGCCATACAAAATGTTGATGATTTTAATCGTGTAGTTGAGGAACTTCCGGCCCTGGGTTTTGTACCGATCAGAGTCGTACGTGAAGGCAGGGGAACAACTCTGGTGCTTGAATTGCGCTGACAGTGCTAACCAGATCATGTAGACTTGCGGCCTCCCGACTGATTGGTGATTCTGTTAAGTGACTGATTTAAGCCGTATTCGTAATTTTTCCATTATCGCTCACATCGATCACGGCAAATCCACACTTGCCGATCGCTTCATTCAGCATTGCGGCGGCTTGAGCGACCGCGAAATGAGTGAACAAGTGCTTGATTCCCTTGATATTGAAAAGGAACGCGGCATCACCATCAAAGCGCAGAGTGTCACGCTGTTCTACGATTCCAAAGACGGGGAACGATATCAATTAAATTTCATTGATACGCCCGGCCATGTCGATTTTTCTTACGAAGTTTCCCGCTCGCTTGCTGCCTGCGAAGGTGCTTTGTTGGTTGTTGATGCAGGGCAGGGGGTGGAAGCCCAGTCTGTTGCCACCTGTTATACCGCAATCGAGCAAGGGCTTGAGGTTATCCCGGTACTTAACAAAATGGATCTACCGCAGGCTGATCCAGACAAAGTCCGCATGGAAATCGAAGAAATTATTGGCATTGATGCATCCTCTGCAGTCAGTGCCAGTGCCAAGACCGGCATGGGTATCATTGAAATCCTCGAAGAGATTATCCGCCTGATCCCGCCGCCGGAAGGCGATCGCAGCGCGCCGCTGCAAGCATTAATCATCGACTCCTGGTTCGATAACTACCTCGGGGTAGTTTCTCTGGTCAGGGTCATGCAAGGCACACTTAAAGTCGGCGATAAGATTATCGCCAA
>CANHAR010000037.1 GCA_947458495.1 Gammaproteobacteria bacterium
AGCGCAGTCGCCAGGTCGCCCAGTTTTACACCAGGCTTGTAAGAGGGTTCAACGTCACCCAATTCGCTGGACGCTTGTGCGCGAATAAAATCCCCCACCAATTGTCCCGGCGCGCAGTAGTCACTGCCACCCAACACATAGGCATGCGACTCCAGAGACTCCTGCAAAGCCAGACCCGCTAACGGACCACCCGGGAAATCCTGCTCCGGACTGATGCCCACCACGATGCCGGCGTTGGCATTGCGTTCATTACGCGAATACTGGCTCATGCCGTTGGTGACTACTCGCCCCGCTTCCGAGCTTGCTGCCACCACGGTGCCGCCCGGACACATACAGAAGCTGTACACCGCTCGGCCATTTTTGGCGTGATGCACCAGCTTGTAATCTGCTGCCCCCAGCGCCAGGTGTCCCGCATACTTGCCCAGTCGGGCTTTATCAATCAGAGACTGCGGATGTTCGATACGAAAACCCAACGCGAAAGGTTTAGCCTCCATAAACACACCACGGGTGTGTAACTGCCGGAAGGTATCACGCGAACTGTGGCCGAGCGCCAACACCACATAGCGGCTCTGAATCTGTTCGCCATTGTCCAGGACAACACCTTGCATGCGGCCATCACGAATCAGAAAGTCACTGACCTTGCTCTCAAATCTGACCTCCCCGCCCAAGGCGCGGATTTCTTCACGCATGGCAGAGACCACGCCGGTCAGGCGGAAAGTACCAATGTGCGGTTTGCTGACATACAGGATCTCGTCGGGGGCACCCGCGCGCACAAATTCCTGCATGACTTTGCGGCCATAAAATTTAGGATCCTTGATCTGACTGTACAGTTTGCCATCGGAGAATAGACCAGCACCGCCTTCACCAAACTGCACATTCGATTCGGGCGTCAGCACATGCTTGCGCCATAACGCCCAGGTGTCTTTGGTGCGCTGGCGGACTTCGCGGCCGCGCTCCAGCACAATCGGCTTAAACCCCATCTGCGCCAAGGTCAGTGCGGCAAATAATCCACAGGGACCAAAGCCGATAATCACGGGCCGCTCGGTGAGGTCTTCCGGCGCGGACGCGACCGGGTAATAGCCCGTGTCTGGCGCCGGACGAATGTGCGCGTCACCCGCCAGACGCGCCAGAATGGCCGGCTCGTTATTGGCAGACAGGTCGATGATGTAAACAAAAGTGATCTCGGTATTTTTCTTGCGGGCGTCGTAGCTGCGTTTGAACACCGTAAAATCGATCAGATCTTTGTCGGCAATACCTAACCGACGTGTGATGGTGGGGCGTAAGGCTTCAGGGGGATGGTCAAGTGGCAACGCCAGCTCGGTGATGCGAATCATGCTTGCGAATCCTGGCCGGTGTGCCCGGCAGAGGTTTATGTACCTGATCAGGCCGACAGCCTTGCTCAGGTTTTGTGTCAGGCCGGTATGGTATGCTTTTGACCTTGCAAAGTCACCCAGACCGTCACAGACAGCCCCCACATACAAGCCCCACATACAACCAAGGACTGCCCTCAATTATGGCCCGCTCTAAAAGCAGCAAACGTTGGCTGGATGAACACGTCAACGATCCGTATGTTAAACAAGCGCAAATTGACGGTTACCGCTCGCGCGCCAGTTACAAAATCCTCGAGATTATTGAAAAAGACCGCCTGATTCAGCGCGGCATGCTGGTGCTGGATCTGGGCTCAACGCCCGGTGGCTGGTCGCAGGTGATTGCGCCGCTGGTTGAACCCAAAGGCCGCGTGATTGCCTCGGACATCCTGCCCATGGACTCCATTGCTGATGTCGACTTTATTCAAGGCGATTTTACCGAGCAGGTCGTGTTTGACCAGATTCTGGAAAAACTCGGCGGGGCACAGGCCGACCTGGTCATGTCGGATATGGCTCCCAATATCAGCGGTGTGGATGCCGCTGATCAGGCCTCTTCCATGTATCTGGTGGAACTGGCCCTGGATATGGCGCGCCAGGTGTTAAAACCCGGCGGCAATTTTGTCACCAAGGTATTCCACGGTGAAGGTTATGATGACTACGTCAAAGAAGTGCGCACCAGTTTTGAAAAGGTCGTGGTGCGCAAACCTGATGCGTCACGGGCACGCTCAAGAGAAGTGTATCTGGTAGGTCGTGGATTTAAGGGCTGAGCCAATAAACGGGAGCACATATCGCCCAAGCGTATCTAAATATCCATACGGAGATTGTCGTTTATTTCCTTAATCAAGGAGTTGGGCACATCCCATTCTTCTGCGAGTCGATGCCAACTGGAAACATGTTCGATGGTTTCATCAATAGTGTCGTCAATCTTTCGTTTGCTAAACAGTGGGCTGAGTTTTTCCAGACTGTAAAAATCCGAGCGACTGAAGTTGTCTCTTTTTCCATTGAGGCTCATCCAGTGGCTATTGACCCATTTGCTACCCGGTTTATAGCTGTAAACCAGGTCATACGCAGGCGCCAGTGTCCATTTGTCATTTTTGAGAACAAAGGCGATGTTTTTAGAATGATCGTCATGATTGCGCGCGATGATGTTAAATGTCATGCGTTTTAGTAGTTGCCCTGCGTCAGGCGCAGAAAGTTTCAGCTGCCTGGCGATACCAAATAACTCAGCATACGAGAACGAACCCGGTTTTTTATAGTCGATATGAGCGATGCCGTTTAGCGTTTGTACGTGGACTTTTTTGTTGTTACCCCGGTCGAATCGTTGAGTAATAAAATGTCGTCGATTGCCTTCTTGAAGTAATTGGCAAGGCATTATGTTGATACCACATCTTTTAGCCATCAGGTGATAGACAAATTCCATCGCACCATAACCAAGAGGATCGCCGAAGGTTTCTTGATTTGTATTGTGCTCACTCACACCATCAAACTTCATCAGATAATGAGTAAACCCTTCCGGTACGCTTACCTGTCCAGAACGAACCTGCGTAAAGTCTTCATTGAAGGCTAATACCGCTTTGGGCCGTGCCCCACCTGCGCTCATGCCCACAGAGAGTAACGACATCATGGCAGCGCGGTCTTCCCGACCCTGTGGATTTAACTCAACGCTGAACTGGCCACGAGCATCCAGAATTTCTTGTGCGATGGACACCAGTGCCTGGATGTCGACTGGCTGTGATGAATTCAGGCTGCGTAATTGTGTTGCTGGCGCATACTCCAGTGCCCCCATACCTCGTTTGCCAGTAAATTGAAGCCGTTGGAGTGGCGTTATGTCATCCGGTGAACGACCTTGCCCCGCTACCCATGCATTGAGCACCGCATGACCAAAGTCGTCGGGTAAAGAATCGGCAATGAGCCCGGGCAGTCCTTTGAAGGTATTAAAATCTAACTCTGGAAAGCTATAAATGCGCGTCGATAATGGCATTTTGATTGGGGACAGTTCGATGCCTTGACTCACAAAATCAGGGGCATATTCGAACGCACCTATGCCTTTGAGGGTATCAAAGCTAACCGCACCAACCTCATGACCATGATAAGTAACGCTGATAACCTCCATTACCATGCTGGCGTTTCCTCATCGGGGCTGCGGTGTTGTCCTGATGCTCGCTGTCGCTTCTTACCTTGTAATTTCGCAAGCTGCAGCGGTGATACTGCTTGTTTGGGAAGAAACAGATCTAACTGATCCGTTAAATCCAGCGCGTCCATAATCGCAATCAATATATCCAGCTGTACCTTACCTTTTTCAGCATTCAGTACTGTCTTGCGCGCGACACCCGCAAGAACGGCTACCTCTGCCTGGGTGAGATCCCGATTGAGACGTGCTTGCCTGAGGCGCTCTCCGATCTCTTCGGCCATGGCAGACGCAGTCATTTTCACCATTATTAAAGTCCTATAATAGTTACATTAAATCAGTTATTCCTATTTAATGTGTACAATTTAGGACTTTATGTAATTCATGTCAAACCAGATCAATACCCCACCGCCGCCCCATCACCGGCACGCGAGTCTGCCGCGCCGTGGAACAAACCGGTTTCGCGGTCTATAAAAATCCCCATCGCCGAGCCCTGATTGCCACGCACGCTGGTGGTGTGCCCCATGGCTTCATACAAACGGATGGTATCTGGCGAGAACATGCGCCCTTCCATGCTGGTAGTGTCCGGCAACCACTGATGATGGATACGGCCCGCTTCGACGGCTTCGGCCACATTCATGCCGTGGTCAATGACGTTGACGATGGCCTGCATGGTGGTGTTGATGATGGTGCGTCCGCCCGGACTGCCAATTGCCAGCACCGGCTTGCCGTCTTTGGCGACGATGGTGGGTGACATGCTGGACAACATGCGCTTTTGCGGCGCCACCAGATTCGGTGGTGTACCAATCTGCCCATTGCGGTTAGTGACACCAGGCACCGGATTAAAATCACCCATTTCGTTATTGAGCAGATACCCACCGCCGTCGGCAACAATACGCGAGCCGTAACCGTTCTCAAGCGTGTAGGTCAGCGACACCATGTTGCCGTCTTTATCAACAACCGAAAAGTGTGTGGTCTCTTCACTTTCGTAAATATTGCCAAATGCATTTTCGTCGCTGACTGAGGCTTTGTCAGGGTCAATGGTTGCGCGCAGCGACGCTGCATGTTCTTTGCTGATCAGACGGCTGACCGGCATGTCCGAATTAAAATCCGGGTCACCCAGAAACTCAGCTCGATCGGCGTAACTGCGACGCATGGATTCGGTCAGCAGGTGCAGATACTGCGCAGAATTATGCCCCGCGGCAGCCAGATCAAACCCTTCCAGAATATTCAGCATCTGGATGATGCCAATGCCGCCTGAGCTGGGTGGTGGCATGCTGACAATCTCGTAACCGCGATAGGTGCCACGCACCGGCTCGCGCTCAACGGCTTCGTAGGAAGCCAGATCTTCTTCGGTAATGATGCCGCCGTTGGCCTGCATAAAGGCCGCCAGATTGCGCGCATTGTCACCCTTGTAGAACCCGTCACGACCTTCGTTCTGAATGCGCTCCAGTGTGCGCGCCAGATCGGGTTGTTTCCAGGTGTCACCCAATTCATAGGGCGTGCCATCGGCCTTTAAAAACACCGCTGCCGACGAAGGGAACTGGTCCCAGAAACTCTGGTTGGAAGTAAATCCGCTGTACAGTGCATACGTCACCGGGATGCCATCTCGCGCCAGTGCCACTGATGGCGCCACCAGGTCAGCCCACGGCAGCTTGCCCAGACGCTGATGCGCCAGATACAAACCGGCTACAGTGCCGGGTACACCCACCGATAGAAATCCGCGGTGCTGCATGTTGGTACTTAAACCATCAGCGCCCATAAACATGTTTTCAGTGGCTGCCATCGGGGCTTTTTCGCGAAAATCGAAGGTGGTGGCATGACCATCATCACCGTGATACACAAGGAAACCACCGCCACCGATATTGCCGGCGGTGGGCCAGGTGACCGCCAATGCCAGAGCGGTTGCAACCGCTGCGTCAACGGCATTACCGCCTTGTTTGAGGATATCCACACCCACGTCAGAGGCCAGTCGCGAAGCACTGGTGACAATGCCGTTTTGCACTCGCAGCGGCGTACGACCGCCTTCAGCAAACAGAGACAAGGGCAGTAACAACACCAGTGTGGCCACCAGCGTGCGGGCAAAAAACGATCTTCCGGTTCTGAACTTGTTCATGGTAATCCCTTTATTTTGTAAAAATTTTTTATCAGCCACCGTTTGGCGTATGGCTCTTTTATGTGTTTGCTACAGATACTACTTCGAAGATGCCTCGGCCAGCAGCGCGGCAATGTACCGGGCTCGCAGATCACGGGTTACCGGACCCGGTCTGCCATCACCAATGATATGCCCGTCAACACTGACAATCGGCAGCACCAGGCTGCTGGCGTTACTCAGAAAAGCTTCGTCTGCGGCGAGTGCTTCAGCAATGGAAAACGCGCGCTGCTCCAGTTTAAACCCACCGTGCTCTGCCATTTCAACCAACACGCGCCGGCGCACACCCGGCAAAATACTGTTGGACAGCGCGCGGGTGATCACGGTGTTGTTCTTCACAATAAACGCTGTGGACGATCCGCCTTCGGTGACAAAACCGTCTTCAGTCATCCACGCTTCAAAAGCTCCTTGTTTGGCGGCCTGTTGTTTGGCCATACATTGCGCCAGCAGATTGAGCGATTTGATATCACGACGTTTCCAGCGCAGATCCTCAGTGGAAACTACACTGACGCCGGTTTCTGCAAGCGGGTTATTCAGAATGGATTTGTGTGTCGGATAGGCCATCAGTGATGGCTTAAGGTTTTTGGGATACGAAAAATCACGTTCGGCTATACCACGTGTTACCTGCACGTAGACCATGCCTTCCTGCACCTGGTTGCGGCTGATCAACTCGCGCAACATCTGCAGGTATTCCGCTTCAGAACACGGCCAGCTGATTTCAATTTCTGCCAGACTGCGGCGCAGGCGCTGCACAGAATAATCCTCATCAACCAACTTGCCCTGAATAATCGGGATGACCTCATAAACACCGTCACCAAACAGATACCCACGATCAAACACGGAAATTTTTGCATCCGCCTGTGCCAGGTATTCTCCATTCAGATAAACGATTCTGCTCATTGTCTTCACCTGTCTTGCTTTTCTGTTTTTTTAATTTGTTGACTGAAATCCAAAAACTAAAAAAGGGAGCTTGCGCTCCCTTTCCGTGATGCATGGCTCCAATGGAACCGAGTTATCCAGGCTACAGGGCGCAAGTCCCCACGTCATCAATAACACCAAAATCCACTTGAGCCGAAGACATACCACTAGACATTGGATCACCTCCTTTTTCATTTCTCAGTTGAACATGACCGAAGAGTAATCCTGCCATCCAAAAACTGTCAATCTTTAATTTTGGTCTACTGTCATCGCCACAAAAACCGGCAGCGCTGCGATCAAGGGCAGATCAATCAAGGCTGCCAACATCAGGGTGCAGGTTCACCATCCCACGCCGAGCGTGTTGCCGCTTCACGCAGAATATCGCGATTTTCTGCGGAGGCGGGTGGCTCTGAATCACCAAAAATGGCCGCCAGCCAGTGGCCATCGGTGGGATTGGGGAACATCACATACTGCATGCCAAACAAATGTTTGTCCTCTTCCATCGCAGCGATGCGGCCGTCAATATCGCCTCGCACGTAGTACTTGCGGCGGAAGTCATTCAGATTATCGCCAAGCATGACCACCACGTTGTGCGATTGCATGATTTCATTTTGACGAATTTCTTTGTTAGATGATTCACGCAGCACGGTGACGTGTTCCTCATCCACAAAAGGCGCACCGACTGAGCGCAGATTGGACAGGGCAATCGACAGCGTCGGATCGCCCTGATCACGACTGGTCACGTAAAACACTTCGACATTATTGGCTTCACAGAATTGCAGAAATTCCAACGCACCAGGCGCAGCGGTCATCAGGTTAAGACCAATCCACTGATCCCAGACCGCATCCTCAAAAAAGTCTTTGTTGCTGTTGACCAGGTGTCCCCAATAACTCAACACATGCAGCACGGTGTCGTCGACATCGGTGATCACGGCCAGCGGTTTGTCGCCGGGTTGTTGTTGAGCGAGAGCGTTTTGTACATGCATTCTTGCGATGTTAAAACCCTGATGGTATAGCGCACGATACTCGGCAGAGGTTTGTTTCCATGCCAGGGCGTATAGCAGTGGATTGCTGATTTGATCTGGCACCGCGTCAGACTGTGCGTGCACGGAGTGAGCCGGGATCACGCCCATCAGCGCGCCAGTTAAAATGAGTTTCGATAACAGTGATTGCATGATCAGGAAACATTCCCCAGAGTTTTTAAAAAGTCAGGCTGCTGACAGCCTGCGATCTCAGCAGCCTTTGCCAAGTTTGCGTCAAGTGTCGCCAAGGGTAAACCCGCACGCAGTGCCAGTTCCAGGTAGGCGGCATCATAAGCGGACAATTTGTAGCGGCGAGCGAGACTGAGCGTGTCGCCACAGGCCTGGGCGGCCGTGGCTTGATCTACCGCTATATTGAGGCGCCCAAGCAGAGTGATGTATCGCTGCGAGTCCGCTTCTGTGGAAATGCCTCGGGATTCGAGTTTCGCAACCACATTGGCTATCTCAAGTGCAAATAGCGACGGGACAAGTGCTTGTGAATCCGTGAGCGCACCTAAGGCCGCGGTCGCGTAATCTGCACCTGCCGGATTGGTTTCAGGAGCCAGCCAGAGTAATGCAACGGACGCATCCAGTACAAAACTCATGCGCGCCCCTCGTTTACAAGCGCCTTGAGATCGATGCTTTTTACCGATTTGTGAGCTCTCATGAAGGAGAGCATGTCATTTACCGCCGCAGCAGCATCCGAGCCCTTATTACTTTGCGCTGGCACAAGATCGGCCACCGCCTCACCACGCAGGGTGATGGTGTAGCGATGACCAGCCTGAATGCCGCGCAATAACTCTGGCAGCTTTGTCTTGGCCTCGTACGATCCCACTTCAATGTTCATCACTAAGCTCCATCTGCAGATTCAGACCAGTATATAGACCAGTCTCTGGAAATCAACCAGCCGCACCATGCCTGCGCAACAAACCAATGCCCATGGCCGCCATGCCTATGGAAATCAGCGGGTTCAGATAATTCAAAAAAGCATAAGGCAGATAATCGAGCACCGGCACCCCAAGAGTGGCCGCATAAAAGGCGCCGGCGGTTGTCCAGGGAATCAAACCAGTGGTCATTGTTGAGCCCTCTTCAACGGAGCGCGACAACACCGCACGATCGAGCTTCTTGTCATCGTAAGCGCGGCGGAACAACTGACAATTGAGAATAATGCTGATGTAAGCCTCGCCCATGGCGATATTTCCCGCCAGCGAGGCGGCAATGGTGCTGGCAATCAGGCCGGTGATCGTGCGTACCCGCGAGATAAAACCTTCCAGCAAGGCGCGCAGAAATCCCGCCCTGAACAAGATGCCGCCCAGCGCCAACGCCATCAGCGCCAGCAGCAATGTCCAGCTCATACTGTTCATCCCACCGCGGCCCAGCAAACTATCAAGACTTTCAATGCCTGTTGTGCCGGGCGTGTTTTGCCACAAGGCTTCAATCACCACGGTCACTTGCTGGCCCTGATACAACACGGCAATCAGCATCGCCAGAATGATACTGGCGGTCATACTGATTTCTGCGGAATAGCGCTTCAGACTCAGCACCAGCATCAACAGCAGCGGCAGCAGGGTAATCAGCAAGTTCATCTGATACTGACCCGCCAGGGCCTGTTGGATGGTGGCAATCTCGCTATCCGGCAGCGTGTTGCCCGCAAAGCGCATGCCCAAAAACAGAAAGATCAGCAGGCTGAGAACAAACGCCGGCGTGGTAGTGTAGAGCATGGACCCGATATGTCGGTAGAGGCTGGTGCCAGCGCTCATCGCCGCCAGATTGGTGGTATCAGACACCGGTGAGAGTTTGTCTCCGAACGTAGCGCCGCACACCACCATACCGGCCACAATAGGCAAAGGAATGCCCATGGCGCCGCCGATACCAATGAGTACTACACCCAGTGTGCCGGCAGTTCCCCATGAGGTACCGGTTGCCACCGACATCAGGCTGCACAGCACTAGTCCGGCCGCCAGAAATAAAGACGGGCTGAGCAAATCAAGTCCGTGATGAACCAGCGACGCAACGGTGCCACTTTGCATAAACGATGCAATCACCAGACCAATCAGCAGAAAGATATAAACGGCAGAGAGCGCCTGGGTAATACCGGCGCTCATCATGGAGCGAATATCCGTGTAGTGATATCCGAGAATCCGCGCATGGGCGCCGGTCCAGACAAGGCACAAAAACATCAGACTGTGCAGACTGACCTTCAGGACAAACATGCCAACAATAATGATCAGCAGGTTGCCGAAAAAACACAGAGCGCTTTGCGCGAACCCGGGAGTGTGAAGGTTCAGTTCAGCGTCTGTGTTTTCCATCGTGTGCTTCCGGTTGGTGCTGCTTTGCCGGCAGCGTTATACGTGTGATCCTCTCTCCAGCTGTGCAGTTGCATGTGCCTGGCGTGCGGCTTCCTGCTCGGCATCGTATTCCTGTTCTTCCAGAATATGATGGCGGGAGACGTCATACAGAACCATGTACAGGGCAGGCACCAGGAAAAGGGTAATGACCGTGGCGAACAGTACACCAAACGCCAGCGAAATCGCCATTGGAACGATAAAAAATGTCGCAGGTGTCGGTGAGAACATCAACGGCACCAAGCCGATAAACGTTGTGAACGTTGTCAGGAAGATAGGCCTGAAACGCGCAACACCGGCCTTGGTCACCGCTTCATTTAATGACTTCCCGGAAGCGACCTCTTTATTGACATAATCGACCAGCAACAGACTGGCGTTTACGACAACCCCTCCCAAAGCCACCATACCAATAATCGAGAAGAACACCAGTTCTGTGCCCATAATGAAGTGGCCGAGAATGGCGCCAATCGCACCAAACGGAATCACTGTCATGATGATCAACGGCTGCGTGTAAGACTTCAGCGGTATGGCCAGCAGTGCGTAAATCAATAACAACGCCAGCGGATAGGCACTAAACAGCGCGCCCAGTGATTCGTCACGTTGCTCGCCCTCGCCACCCAGCACCAGCGTCACATCGTACTCAGATGCCCAACGATCCCGGAATCCACCCACAACCTCGCGGGTCACCTCTTCTGGCGCACTGACTGTTCTGTTCACGTCAGCATTAACCGTGATCACACGTCGTCCGTTTTCGCGGTTGATGTTTGAGTACGAGTTGCCCAGGGACATACTTGCAACGCTGGCCAACGGCACTTCGCCACCGCTGGGTGTGCGCAGCATGAGATTTTCGAGATTGCCAAGAGAACTGCGCTCGTCTTCCGGATATCTCACCATGACCCTGAGTTCGTCAGTGCCACGCTGGATTCGCTGAGCTTCGGCGCCAAAAAACGCCTGACGTACTTGCCGGGACACATCATCAAGCGTGAATCCTAGCAGCCGGCCTTCCTCAAGCAGCTGAATCTGTACTTCCTGTTTGCCGGCCCGGAATGAATCAGAGACATCAAACACTCCGGGGTAGCGCGCCAGAATATCTCGCAACTCAGCCGTCACTTGCTGCAGGCTTTCCTCATCACGACCCTCCAGGCGGAAGCTCAGTGCCTGACCGGTTGAGAAGGAATCCGACACAAATGTTAACTCCAATGCGTCCGGAATCAGCCCAACCTTTTCTCGCCAACGATCACGAATCTCATTGGCGCTGATCTGGCCTCTATCGTCGTAACTGTGCAGAAGCATGACCACTTCGGCGATATGACTGCCACCGACGCTGCCGCGTCCGGACGGAGGTCCGCCGCGATTGACCCGCCCGCCCAAGGTTGTCAGTGTGCGTTCGACAACGCCGATTGTCTCAATACCCTCGGATGCCTGACGTGCGGCTAATTCCTGCTCAAGTTCAGCAATCAGTTCATTGGCGGTTGATTCAAGCCGTTCAAGAGCCCGCTCGGTCAGCTCAACTGCAACACCTTCCGGCATCTGCAAACTGGCATAGATGCGATCACCTTCGACGGCTGGGAAAAACTGGAACACAATTCTGCCGCTGGCGAGCAAACCGACCGTAATGATGATGACAGCCGTAGCACCCGCCCAGGTCGCGTATCGATATTTGAGACATTTGAGCAGCGCTGGTTGATAAATATTGGCAGCGAAACTCTCCATACCCGTCGAGAATCGGGCTTGGAACTTTTGCCAGATTTTTATTATTTTCAGACGCTCCAGCGGATGCGCCGTGGTTCTGCGATGTGCCAGGTGTCCCGGCAAAATCAGCTGCGACTCAATCACGCTTGCGGTCAGACATAGAATAACCACACCGCCGATAACACTGAAAAATCCACCCAGTGGCCCTTCCAGTAACAACAATGGTAAAAACGCTGCTACCGTGGTCAGTACGCCGAATATGACGGGTACGGAAACCTCATAAGTGCCCTCGATAGCCGCCTCTTCCCTGCCCATCCCCTCTTGCTCAAGCACATGCACGCGTTCACCGACCACAATGGCATCGTCGACGATGATGCCCAGCACCAGGATAAACGCCATGATCGCAATTGAACTGATGGTGATATCAAGCGCAGGGAAAACTGCGAGCGCGCCAAAAATACCTATCGGAATTCCTGCCGCCACCCAGATCGCAATTTTGAAACGCAGAAAGAGCGCCAGCACGATTAACACCAGCACAAATCCTGAGTACGCATTACTGGCGACCGTATCGATGCGTTCACGCAAGCCGCGCGCATCATCGGTCAGGATACTGAGCTCCATGCCTTGCGGCAGCTCAAATTGTTTTTGTGCAGCATATTCGCGCACCGCCTCAGCTGAGGTGATGACATCCTCTTCGCCAACCCGGTAGACGTCGACGGTGACAGCATTTTCGCCATCAACACGTGCGCGTAAAAATCCTTCCTGGAATCCATCTCTCACGGTGGCAATGTCACCGAGTCTTAGCTGCGAACCATCGGCATTGGTGCGGATAATGATGTCTTCATATTCCGTACCCGTGGACAGCCGACCGATACTGCGCAGCAGCACATCTCCACCCGGCGTGCGCAGGGTGCCCGCCGGGGCATCAATGGCCGTGCGGTCAATGGCGGTGGCAACCTGGCTCAGGCTCAGGCCGTTCTGACGCAAGGTCAGCTCGGAAACCTCAACCGCGATCTCCAGGGGCCGTACATAATTGAGTTCCACCCGTGAAATTTCCGGCAGATCCAACAGTTCCAGCCGAATTTCATCAGCAACCTGCTTCAGGGTCAGATCATCGGTGTTAGCTACCAGTGCCAGCGATGCAACAGTGCCCGAAGGCGCGAAGGACGCCACAATCGGGCGCTCAATGTCGATCGGGAAGTTGGCAATACCATCAACGGCACTTTTGACTTCGTTTAGAGAACGGTTGATATCGGTGCCGGCGCGCATCTGCAAGGTGGCGGCACACGCGCCTTCACGGGCCGTTGAGGTCATGCGTTCAACGTTCTCGATACGCGTCAGCGCTTGCTCGAGAATCAGGCAGACCGCCTGTTCAACTTCTCTGGGTGGAGCACCCGGATAAGGCACATTGATCTGGATGGTGCCGGTTTCGATATTGGGAAATTCTTCCTGACGTGTGTTGCTGTAAGCGATGATTCCGCTCACAACCATCATCACCATCAGTAGATTGGACGCGACCGTGTTACGAACAAACCACGCAATAATAGGTTTCATTGAGCACGCGCCAGGGCAGGTATGTCGTCGACAACGTTGACACGCATGCCATCAACAACGGCTTGAATCGGCGACATGCAAATGCGTTCTCCATCAGCAAGTCCGCCCTGAATCAGCACCCTGTCGTTTTCGAGGCGCATAATGTCTACGTCGCGGTACCACATACGGTTTTCAGTATCGACAACCAGTACACGGTTGTTCCCGCGCACTGCTTCGCGCGGCAGCGCAACCAGGTTATCAACCTTGCGCCCCTGGATGGCCGCCTCTACATACAGGCCGATTGGCAATGGAATGGCGGATGCGGTCTGATCCACACGCACAATGGCCTGCACAGCGTTACTGGCAGTGTCGATGCTGGCTTCCATCCTTACCAGACGGCCTTCCCATGTCTGAATGCTGTCACCCAGTTTGCCGCTGATGCGGACCAGCGGGGCGATTTCAGCAGGCAGTTCGCCGCGGGCACCCAAGGGGATATCCAGATAAGACAACTGGCTCACCGCTAACGGCAAGCGTACCTCGACCTCGTCAGTGCTGAGCAGAACCGCCAAGGCCTGACCACGGCCAACATGCTGCCCCAGATCGATGTTGGTGCTCTCAACAATAGTGTCGAAGGGGGCGCGGATTTCACTGCGGGACAAGTCGAGTTCTGCCTGCGCGACCGCACCCTGTGCATCTCTGACCCGACCGGCGCTGTTATCAGCCTGACGCTGCAGATCACGCACCTGCGATTCGCTAATCAACCGCTGTTCGGCCAGCGCACTGTTGCGCTCGAATTCCTCACGGGCGTGACGGGCATCCGTCTCAGCTTGTGACAGGGATGAGCGGGCACGCTCAAGGGCGGTTTCGTAATCACTGCTGTCCACCCGAAGGATGACTTCGTCAGCAGCAAAAAAACCGCCGGCACGCAAAGAAGGGGAAACCCAGGACACCGGGCCGGTGGCCGCTGCCGACAGACTGACCCGGCGACTGGCCTGCACACGACCCTGTGAGTTGACGTCAAGCTGTATGGTCTCTGACCGGACCGGCGCTACGCGCACACTGGCAACGGCCTGCTCCGGTGGCACCACGCTGAGTCGCTCGGGCGTTCTGACTAACACCACAAAAACTGCCACAGCAACGATCAGTATGAAGACTGGCAAAATAATTTTTTTCACATTAACTACCCTGGTGTGCAAATCCGCACTTGTGATTCCGCGTTAACTCGCTCTTGCAACTGGCAAAATCTTCTTGCCTATGCTGCGAAATTATACGCGGCCTCACGAGAACGGATCACTCCAAGTAACTCGCCGGGCATGCCGTCAGTCGTAATGTGTAGCGATTCTACTCACTTCAACTGATTTTCAACGGCCCGGAACAACCCGTCACGGTGTGCAGCAAACGCCGCACCGGTTGCTTGCGGCCAAGCCCCCTGTACAACGATGATCAGGTCGTCGGCTGGATTGAAGTAGATACCCTGACCAAATATGCCGCTGGCACGGTAGGTTCCATCACCGTTGAGCCACCACAGATAACCATAGTTATCACTGGCAGGTGACGCCTGAGTAGAGTCGTGCATCCAGTTTGGCGGAAGCACTTCAGTGCCATCTGCCAACACACCGTTGCTCATCGCAAACATAGCCAGCCGCCCCCAGTCTCGCAGAGTTGCGGAAATGCAGCAGCCACCAAGTTCACCGGCATTAGGACCATGACTGATCCAGGTGGCATCACTTTCCATGCCGTAGGGTTTCCAGATTTTCTCTGTCAGATACGCCGCCAGATTGTTGCCGATGGCAGCACGCACAATAGCGCCGGCAAGGTTGGTTTCGCCGGTGTTGTAGTTAAAGCGTTCACCGGGTTCAGCCACTCTGGATTTACTGCCCATAAACTCCATCAACTGCAGCATATCGTTTGGAGAAGTCGCCACGTCGGATTGCGGATCAGCATAATTCTCGTCCCAGTCGGTGCCTGATGCCATCTGCAGCACCTGGCGTACGCGTACATTGTCGTAAGACGTACCTTTGAGTTGTGGCAAGTAGTCGGTGACCATATCTTCCACACTACCAATATATCCGTCGGCAATCGCAGCACCGGTGAGCATAGAGACAACGGACTTGGTCATGGAAAAAGATATCCACAGATGATCTTCACGGTTACCCAGACCATAAGCTTCATGAGCAATTTCACCGTTTTTTAACACCAGCAGACCCGCCACATGGTTCTGCCGCATAAAATCCTGCAGAGAGTAGTTCTGGCCT
Organism: Gammaproteobacteria bacterium; assembly: GCA_947458495.1. GTDB lineage: Bacteria > Pseudomonadota > Gammaproteobacteria > Pseudomonadales > Pseudohongiellaceae > Pseudohongiella. Next base: position 15,410 of record CANHAR010000037.1, read on the forward strand.
TCAACCGTGTAGGAGAGGCTGGACAGATCACGCGGCGCGGCCGGCAACACTTTGACAAGCTCACCCCGATTGATATGCCGCACCGGGCTCAGTAACGCAATGTTGCGGAAGCCGGCGATCTGCTGATCCCCCGACCAGAACAGAATGCCACTATCGCGCGGCAGGTTTTGCATGTCCTGCGCCGGATCCAGCCAGCGGGCAGGCGGTTCGGACTGGGCATTGGCGCCCATTGCCAGTAAAGAGGCCAGCACTGACGACAGCAAACCCAGCGACAGTGTCAGCCGCAGTTTGTGCATCAATGATGATGAGTGAGCTAACTCCGATCTTTTTATTGTCATAACAGCCTCGATTAAATGAGTGGGCATAGTGCCAGCAGACTCAGGCACGTTAACATCCTGAAACACACTGGCGGCATGATACTGGACAGTTATACCTTAGCGGCCGCCAACACCAGAAGGCAATTCATGATAAACCGATCGAATCAGTCCGTACATCAAGCCCCTGACAGTCACAGCGATGAACTGCTGCTGCAATTTATGACTGAACATCCGCGAGCCCTGGTGTTGACGGGTGCGGGTATCAGCACCGGGTCCGGCATCCCTGATTACCGCGACAAAAACGGCAATTGGAAACGCAAACAACCCGTGCAGCATCAGGAATTCATGCGTAGCCATGAACTGCGCCAACGTTATTGGGCACGCAGTCTGATCGGATGGCCGGTGATGCAGACCGCGCAGCCCAATGCAGCGCATTTCACTTTATCTGCGCTGGAACAGCACGGATATATCAGCCAACTGGTCACCCAGAACGTTGACCGCCTGCACCAAAAGGCTGGTAGTCACTCAACCATTGACCTGCACGGGCGAGCCGATGAAGTCATCTGTATGCAGTGCAGCCTGCGCGAGTCGCGGGCTGTAACACATCAGCGTTTTGCAGCAGCAAATCCGGCTTTTGCTGGTCTGACCGCAAGCGCAGCGCCGGATGGCGATGCCGATCTTGACATCAATTTTGATGACTTTGTGGTAACCGGCTGCCCGGTATGCGGCGGCATTCTCAAACCTGACGTGGTGTTTTTTGGCGACAACGTGCCACGTGATCGGGTGAATGATGTTTTTCAGGCGCTGCACGACAGCAGCGCGTTGATGGTTATTGGTTCATCGCTGATGGTGTATTCCGGATTCCGCTTTGCGCGTGAGGCACATGCACAGCAAAAGCCGCTGCTGATACTGACACATGGCAAAACCCGTGCGGACGAATTGGCTGACGTGAAAATTGATGCAGAGATTGTGCAGGCACTGACCAGGGCAACCGCGGCCCTGATCAGTGCTGCTCAAGTATGATTATTGCCCGCCGGCAGGTGCGACGGGAGCAGCAGGCGCCACACTGCAGTCGTCACACATGACGTTGTAAACCGGCGCGCCAGCGGCAAGACCAGCCAGCCAATCGACAAACTTGGTGCCGTTGACTTCATAGGTATACACATCCGGTCGCAGCAGAATGGTATGCATGTTGCCACCGGCAACGTAGTAGCGGAAGTCAGGAATTGCCGCGCTGATCTCGGCAAGATTCTGCTCCAGCAACGGCTGCAGTGACTCAACCGGCATACCGCCTAAGGCGAGGAACTGCTTCTGTACATCGTCTTCGGCGTTGTCATACGAGGCGTAGCGGATATTGGCGTTTTCCTGAACCGCCGCAATGTACAGGTGATGGAAGCTGAACTGATCTGCCGGGATGCTGCTGATGTGGGTCAGATCGGCGACAACACGGTCGGTATGCCAGATTTCATAGGGGTTGAAATTGGCAAACCCGCGATAACCACCGGAGGCGTCACCCAGCTGCGTCACCGCTGCGGCCGGATACTGCTCAGCCAGTTTCACCGCATAAAACGGTGAAGGAATAGAGCCGGCACTGGAGCCAGTGACAAAAACCTGCTGCGGTGCAAACACGTGGGCGTAGGTCCACTCCAGCGCTGCCTGGCCATTGGCCCAACCCCGATGACGCACATGTACCGGATGGGCGGCATGGCCTTCCAGCGCGGGCGCTTCATGGTGCTGCTCGGTGTCACCCAGATGCACATCGCCGGAGCAATAGGGTGCGTACACAACGGTGTAGTCTGCAAACGGATTGGTCACCTGATCAAACGCCAGAATGCCATGCGCCCGTGATGGATCCGTGTTAGCCAGATTCACCTGATAGCTGGGTCGCAGATCGGTGTCGCAATTGGCGCCATCCCAACACGCGCCACCGCCTTCCAGATAAAACATCAGTTTCTGCGGGTCACCCTGTTTTACAAAAAACTTGTACTCGGAACCATCAGAACAAACAGTATCGCCACCTGGCAGCAGGGTATTCCATCCGGGTGTCAGTTCCGAAAAGTCTGCCAGCACTGCTGGCATTGCCGACTCATCGGCAGTCTCCGGGGACGCAGGTGCTGGTGCGGTATCAGGTTGACCGCAAGCAACCAGCATCGCCAGCGCAGCAATCAGGGCAAAACCAGACAGCCTTGATCTGAGTGTTGTGTTGTTATTTTTTTGCATTGAACTCCCCTCGATTTCGAAAATCAGAATGTGTGCGCAGTAGCAACCGGTTACGCGGTACACGTCACCTGCACGCTAGTACGCTTGCGGTTGTTTCGACGGCATTATTAACATACGATCGGGTGCCGTAACAATGACTTCAA
>CANHAR010000038.1 GCA_947458495.1 Gammaproteobacteria bacterium
CCCATGGCAATAACCAGACGGTGTTGCAACAGTTTCATTTTTCCTTACTCCACCTGCACACAGCAGATCGATGATGGTGCCTGAGTCTCAGACAATTTGTCCGGGCCATTATTGCGCTTCATTCAAATCAGATTCAATGCCAGCCGATGGTTTGTCTGTGGCTGCTGCAGAATCCACAGCGGTTTCTGAATTCTCTTCACTGTCAGTGAAGCGCTCCGGGTCATATGGAAAACGATACACCAGGCCTCGGGTAATATCCGGTATGCCCTCCCTTAGCGCTGGCCTGAGCACACTGCCACGCAGAGCCATCACCATATTGCGCCTGACGTTCTCGTTAATCTCAGTTGATGACTCCAGCAGCTCAACATTGGTCACCCTGCCATTGCGGGTCAGGTCAAAGCGCATGGTCACCCATGGCGAGGGCTGTCGATGCTGGTCAAGCATGGATCGCGTTGCTGAAAACGCGGTGGCCATGGCGGGAGAGCTGCCCTGCGCCACCTCCGTGGACTGCTCCGGTTGCATAAAATTTTCAAAACTCGGAATCAATACCATGCGATCAAATACGTCTTTTTTCAGCGCGTCATCTTCGCTGGCCAGCAGTTCCCAGGCTTGCTCATAAACACTTTCTGCTCGCTGCCTGCGATCAAACAGCAGATTCCAGTCAGCCATATCCAGTACTGCTTCTGCATGCAGTTTGCGCATTTCGCGCTGAATGGATGAACCTGGCGTCGACTCCGCGACTCTTTGCTCTCTCATGGCAATGATCTGCCCAAGCACATATTCACCCTGCAGAAAGGGATTGTTTTGTAGACGGTACTCTCCGGCGGTGATTCTATCCGCCCAGTCATCATCCACCTGCCGGGTTTTGGCATACAGTGTTTCTGGTCGGTTCTGCACACCGGTTCTGTGCATCAGCCAGGAGAGATAGGCAAGACGGTGCAGGTAGCGTTCACGTGGATACTTCTCCGGCTCCGGATCGGCATCCACCAGGCTCATCGCTACGCTGTACAAACGATAGGCATCAATCAGGCGTGTTGTGGGAAACTCTCCACGCCGTTCAGCAAACGCTTCCAAATGCCACTCTGCATAACTCAGCAAGGCCGGAATCAACTCCGGATTACCATCGCCGAGACTGCGGCTGTGAATGTAGAAGTGGTACTGCTCGAGACTGTCCGCCTCTGCCCATTCACCAAGCGCCAAATGACTTTGTACCTGCATTTTGATAGCGGGGCCTTGTTGAAGGCTGAACAGCCCTTGATTGACCCGACTGATGTGAACTGCGCGCTCAAGCATGACCAGCGCTTCTGTATGTTTGTCCTCCGCTTGCAGCAGCCGGGCCAGACTGATCATGGACTCCGCGATCATCGGGTGCCAGGTATCGCCAGTGGCTTCCAACGTTGCAACGGCTTGTTCGAGGCGCTCTTGTTCAGTCTGTTGCGCGGCGAGTTCCTGAGCTGAAACGGACCATGGCAAGAACAAACCCAGTATCAGGCTGATGCGCCGCAGCAAGCGGCCGCTGTATGTCAGCTGCGCGCTCAAACAGGCCGTCCATTGACTGGGAAAATTGTCGCTCGAACAACGTCGCAAACGCATACTGGGCTCTCCGGCGTGGGAATCCAACTCTATATCGCGCTGAAATTATTTCCTATCTCATTTCTATGACAAACTATCGCGAGAAAAGTACCGGCGGTAGCAAAAAATTAATGCGCAGCGCTGCACTCTCCTGCCCTTGGCCAAACGAAAACAGAGTACTCAGTCAATGCCGGAATTACCAGAAGTAGAGACCAGCCGTCGCGGCATTGATCCGTATCTTTGCGGAAACACCGTCACTGAAACCCGTATCCGCCAGCCGATGTTACGTTGGCCGGTATCCGGGCAGATCATCAGCGGCCTGGCCGGGCAAACCATCACCCACACCGGACGCCGTGGCAAGTATCTGCTGCTGTTCACCGGGCGCGGTTGCGTCATCATTCACCTCGGCATGTCGGGCAGTGTGCGTATTGTTGACAGCAGCCAGCCAGCGGGTAAACACGATCACGCCGATTTTGTGATGTCTGACGGCGTTATTCTGCGCTACCACGACCCGCGACGTTTCGGGTGCCTGTTGTGGTCAGAGCTGCCGGTTGAGCAGCACAGCCTGCTCAGATCGCTCGGCCCTGAGCCGTTGACCGATGACTTCAACGGAACGTATCTGTTTGAACGCAGTCGTGGCCGCAAAGTGCCGGTTAAATCGTTTGTGATGGACAGTCACGTGGTTGTGGGTGTCGGGAACATTTATGCCAATGAAGCCCTTTTTATGGCTGGCATTCGCCCGCAAACCCTGGCGGGCAAGCTGTCGGCGCGACGTTATGCCCGCTTGGTGCAATGCATACAGCAAGTAATCAGCCACGCGATCACCGTGGGCGGCACCACGCTGCGGGATTTTGTTGGCGGTGACGGCAAACCGGGTTACTTCCAGCAATCACTGTTGGTGTACGGACGGGCGGGCAAGCCCTGTAAAACCTGTTCCAGCACACTGATAGAAATCCGTCAGAACCAGCGCAGCTCGGTGTATTGCCCTCAATGTCAGGACTGAGCGAGTAATTGTTCGCGCATGGCTTCGGCCACCAGAGGGTGTACAAAGCGGGAGATATCTCCACCGTAGGATGCAATTTCCCTTACCAAGGTGGATGAGATATAGGAGAGATGTTCATCCGGCGCCAAAAAAATGGTTTCAATGCCTGGGTCCAGCGCCCTGTTCATTCCGACTAACTGAAACTCGTACTCGAAGTCAGCCACTGTCCGCAAGCCGCGCAGAATCACGTCGGCACCGCGCTGACGCACAAAATCAATCAGCAAGGTATCAAACGAGCAGACCTCGACGTTGTCGAGATGAGCCAGCACTTTTCTCGCCAGCTCAACACGCTTCTGTGTCGCCGGCGTATTGGTTTTCTGCTTGTTGACACCAATCGCTACAATCACATGATCAAAAAGACGGGAAGCTCGTTGCACCAGATCGGTATGGCCGTTGGTGATGGGATTAAAAGTACCCGGATAAACCGCTGTTTTCATAGGAATGGGTTCGTTATCAGTGTTATTTGACCCTTACACTACACCACTGATTCAAGACTGTCAGCTAATTGCTGAGCGCAAAATGCTGCTGAAGGTAGTGCACTATTCTGCGCTCCAGCCAGTGAGCTTGGCCACGTGTCACAAAGCCGACATGCCCGCCTTCATTGAGCACTTCGGCATGAACTGCGGCACCGGCCTCGTCTGGCTCAGGCAGCGCGACCGGAGGAATAATCGGATCGTTGCGCCCGTGCACAATCAGCAAAGGCACACCGGCAGAAGGTAAAAACTGGCGGCTGCTGCAGCGGTCGTAATAGTCGCGGGCACTGCTGAACCCGTGCAAAGGTGCAGTGACCGCATCGTCAAAATCCCACAAGGTTTTGAGCGATTGCAGCGAGCCCAGCGCCTTGATCACCTGCAGTTGCTGATCTTGCCCGCAGTGCTCGAAGTGTTGGCGCTTGGCATCCAGATCGCGGCGCAGGCGACTCAGAAAGTAGCGCCCATACCAGAAGGCGATACCACTGTTCATGCGTGCGCAGCACAGCGCCAGCAAAAACGGATTGGAGACACTCACACCGGCCAGTATCTTGGCTTTGTGCCGGGTCTCACTCAGCCACTTGATCAGCACATTGGCACCCAGCGAATAACCAATGACCATTAGCTGCTGACTAGCCGGCATGGCGGCGAGCAGATTATCCATGACCTCTTCAACGTCGTGTGAGCAACCCGAATGGTAGGCCACTGCAAGTCGATTAAAGTCGCCACTGCAACCGCGCAGATTCATCGCTGCACTTTCGAATCCCTGCCGGGATAACTCGTGCTGCATAGACAATACGTAAGGTGAGTCGGAGCTGCCTGCAAGACCATGCAACACAAACACCAGGGGTTTGCTGCTGGCGCTCGATGCAAAGGCCGAACTCTCAAAGTCCACATCAATAAAGTCGCCGTCCCTGAGCTCGATACGCCGGCGATGACGGATAAGCTGCGGCGTGGCTTGCAGTTTTCGCCACACAGTCTGCAGATGGCCGCCGGGCATCCACCACGGTGTGCGAAACGGCTCACTAAACTGCAGGGATGTGTCCGCGCGGGTCATGCAGTTACCTCGTGTCTTTCATACAGACCATAAAAAACGGCGCCGGCTTTGCCGTGTTTTCGCAGCACCCAGTTTTCAGGGAAGTTGTTGGCTGCGCCGCTTTCGGGCAACGCCTCACCCGACTCCAGATAAATATGTGCGCGGGTTTTTAACAGGCCACTGGCTTCCAGCGCCGCACAGTCGTGAATCAGAACACCCGCAGCAAAAGGCGGGTCCATAAACACCAGACCAAATCGTGTGTCTGCCGCCGCTGATTCAATAAACTGGCGGGCGCTGCACTTGTGCACCTTGCCCTGCACACTGCCCAGCGCGGTGAGGTGGGCACTGATCGCAGCGCAGGCCGCTGCTGAGGTATCCACAAACACAACGTGTCTGGCACCCCGCGATAAGGCTTCCAGGCCACAAGCACCGCTGCCGGCATACAGATCGATACAATCCTCATCCAGCGTCAGACCCTGCAGCCAGTTAAACAGCGTTTCGCGTACCCGATCCGGCGTAGGGCGCAGACCGGGCACATCTGGAAAGCGCAGTTTTCGGCCACGCCAGTACCCCGCAATGATGCGCAAGGTGTTCTGCTGACCCGCCGGCCTGTTACCATTCATGGATGATGCCGTCCTCTCTGAGGCTGATTTCCGACCGCCGCGCTGATGCAAAACCGATGTCCGCAGCCGGGGAGCGGGAATTGTACTTGTCTGATGGTCAATTTGGCAGGCGCAAATTCAACCAACGTTAGCGGTTGTGACGTCCTCTATGTCTGAATGCTAGACTGTGCGCCCTGAATCGCCAGACTGCAGGATTTCTAAATGTTCAGCTTTCTCAAAAAACGACCAGACAACACACCCGAACCGGCGCAAGACCAGCTTCCGGAAACCGGGACAGCTGTTGAAACGGCGATTCCCGATCAACCCCTTGTCGAGACAACACCGGCGCCCGCCACTGAATCCAAACCTGCACAGGGCTTCTTCAGCCGACTGAAACAGGGCCTGAGCAGGACCCGCGAGAATCTTGCAGAAGGACTCAGCGCATTGGTGAGCGGCCGCAAAACCATTGATGCCGCGTTGCTTGAAGACATCGAAATGCAGTTACTCAGCGCCGATGTGGGTATCGAAGCTACCGACCAGGTCATTGCATCGCTGACTGCCCGGCTCAAGCGTAATCAACTCGCCGATGCAGACGCTCTGATGACTCAGCTTCAGGCTGAACTGCGCGCCTTGCTGACGCCCTGCAGCGTGCCTCTGGTTATCGACGCTAACCGCAAGCCCTACGTTATCCTGATAGTAGGTGTTAACGGGGTAGGTAAAACCACCACCATCGGCAAACTTGCCAAGCGTTTTCAAGACCAGAATCTGAAGGTTATGCTGGCCGCCGGCGACACCTTCAGGGCAGCAGCTGTTGAGCAACTGCAAGCATGGGGGGATCGCAATCACGTGCCGGTGGTCGCGCAGGCGTCAGGTGCGGATAGCGCCTCAGTCATTTTTGATGCCTTCCAGTCAGCCAGGGCCAAAGGCATGGACGTGTTGATCGCTGACACTGCCGGTCGCCTGCACAACAAGTCGAACCTGATGCAGGAGCTGGAAAAAATCGTCCGGGTCCTGAAGAAACTGGATGACAGCCTGCCGCATGAAGTCATGCTGGTACTGGACGCCACCACTGGTCAGAACGCACTGAGCCAGGCACAGAGTTTTAACAAATCGGTCAACCTCACCGGGCTGTGCCTGACCAAACTGGACGGTACCGCCAAAGGCGGCATGGTGTTTGCGATTGCCAAGGCGCTGGCTCTGCCGATCCGCTTTATCGGTATCGGCGAACAAGCCGAGGATTTGCGGCCCTTTAATGCGGACGACTTTGTCAGCGCCCTGTTTGGTCAGCCCTCTAATAAATCCACACCATGATCCGTTTTGATGAAGTCAGCAAACGTTATGCCGGTGGCCATCAGGCCCTGAAACAGGTGTCGTTTGAACTTGACCAGGGCGCCATGGCTTTTCTGACCGGTCGCTCCGGTGCCGGAAAAAGCACCCTGCTGAAACTGATCATGCTCACCGAGCGTCCGGATCAAGGACAGATTGTGGTGGGCCCCCGCAACATCCTTCGACTGTCCACCAAACAGATTCCGTTGTATCGCCGTCGAATCGGGGTGGTGTTTCAGGATCACCAGTTACTTTACGATCGCAGTGTGTTTGACAATGTCATGCTGCCCTTGCGTATTGATGCCTATGATAAACACGAGGCGGCGCGGCGGGTACGTGCGGCCTTGGACAAAGTAGGCCTGCTCAGCAAGGAGAAAATGAATCCGATCACCTTGTCAGGCGGTGAGCAGCAGCGAGTTGGTATTGCGCGCGCGGTTGTCAACCGCCCGCAGATTCTGCTGGCTGACGAACCAACCGGAAATCTGGATCCGGAATTGGCTGCCGAAATCATGCTGCTGTTTGAGCAGTTTAATCAGGTAGGCGTATCCATGTTGATTGCCAGTCATGACCTGTCACTGATTACCCGGCTGCGTCACCGCATCCTCACCCTTGACCAGGGATCTCTGATCAATGATGAGGTCTATCCGAGTCGCCGGGACTCGCAACCTCACGGGAGCGGACGGTGATGTGCGGAGCAAATACCAGATGAGCAACTCAACGCGCACCCCGCCGGGCAAAAATACGGCCAGAAGCCAGACCGGTGCCAAACGCGGCCGCAGCGCCAAACAACGGTTTTCCGGCTGGATTGAACAACACATCGATGCATGCGCCGATGCCCTGCAGCGAGTATGGACACAACCCCTGAACTCACTGATGAGCCTGATGGTAGTTGCCATTGCCCTGCTACTGCCGGCGCTGGTGTATGTCGCGGGCAAAAACATGGCGCAGTTTGGCGGCAGCTTGCAGAACACCCATCGCATCAGCTTCTATTTGCAGCCCGGGACCAGCCCGGAACAGGCGCAGGCTTTGCAGGCATTAATGACGGATCACCCTCTCGTGGACCGGGTTGAGTTTATTTCCTCACAACAGGCAGCAGCTGACTTTGCAAACTGGTCAGGCCTGGGTGACGTCATAGACAGCTTCGGAGGCAATCCCCTGCCAGCCAGCCTTGAGGCGCATCCAATTGATATGGCGACCGATACCGCATTGCAGATTCGTGATGCTTTCGCCAGTGACACCGCCATTTCCCAGGTCGTCATGGATGTAGCCTGGATTGAACGTCTTGATAGTCTGATGCAGCTGACGGATCGCATGGTGTTGGCGCTGATCCTGGTGTTGTCATTGGCCGTATTGTTTATCATCGGCAATACCGTCCGCACCCATATTGCCGGGCGCGACGCAGAGATTCGCGTGATGACACTGATCGGCGCAACGCGTTCGTTTATCTCGAGGCCGTTTTTATACAATGGCGCATTGCAAGGTCTGCTGGGCGCGGCGCTTGCATGGGGATTGCTGCTGGCTTTGTTGCAACTGCTCGCGCAGCCAGCACAGGCACTGCTGGCGTTTTATGGCGATGAATATGTGTTTATGGGAATGGATTTGCGGGCCAGCCTGTTTATGTTGGCGGGGGGGCTGTTGTTGGGGTGGATGGGTGCGGCACTATCACTATCCAGACATCTGAACAAACCCTGAGTGCTTGGGCAAAATTTTCACATCAGGTCCTTGAAATCGCAGCAACCCACCACAATTTGAAAGAATCAATCTGATCCAAGATGCATCAAGATTAGCGGATGTGGTGACTGGACACTGCCCATCACACGTGTAATAAATGGTGGTAGACTGCGGTCACTTCGAACAACACTGGATTTACGGAGCCTTGTGAGCAAGGCTTCTGACACTGAGAGGATTTATGAGCGTTGCAACCATGATGGCAGGAAAGAGCTTGCAGATTGCCGGCCCATCCGTTCCGGGTCGCGATTTATCTGCTTATATAACATCAGTCAACAGCATTGCTGTGCTGACGGCTGAACAGGAGCGGGAACTGGCTGACCGCTACTTCCACGAGCAAGATCTGGAAGCGGCACGGCAACTGGTTCTGGCACACCTGCGCTTTGTTGTGCATCTGGCACGCAGCTACTCAGGTTACGGGCTGTCGCAGTCAGATCTGATTCAGGAAGGAAATGTCGGTTTGATGAAAGCCGTCAAACGCTTTAATCCTGACATGGGCGTGCGCCTGGTTTCCTTCGCAGTACATTGGATCAAAGCCGAGATTCATGAATTTATTCTGCGCAACTGGCGGATTGTAAAAATCGCCACGACCAAAGCGCAACGCAAACTGTTTTTTAATCTGCGCAGCTCTAAAAAGAGCTTGGGCTGGTTGAATAACGATGAAGCGCAGGCGATGGCGGATGATCTTGGCGTCGATACTGTTGTTGTGCGGCAGATGGAAGGTCGTATGGCGTCTTACGACATGGCGTTTGATGCTGACGCCGATGCCGACGATGAAGAAGCCTATTTGGCACCGGCTTACTTCCTCGAAGATAACAATTCCGACATGGCGCGTAACATTGAAGAAACCGAGTGGGAAGAGAGCCAGACACACGGCCTGCATCTGGCCATGAGTCAGCTTGATGAGCGCAGCCGCGACATTATCAACAGCCGCTGGCTGGCAGATGAGAAGGCAACGCTGCACGATCTGGCAGCGAAATATAATGTGTCTGCCGAGCGTATTCGCCAACTTGAACAAAGCGCCATGAACAAGGTCAAAGGGGCGATTCTCGCAGCCTGACCGGGGTAGACAGAACAGAACCCACCGATCAAGCCGCTGTCTTTGGCAGCGGCTTTTTTATTTCAGCCCTTTTGCCACTACGGCGCACAGGAGTCAGTCATGCCAACGCTGTTCATCGCAATTGCTGCAATTAATGGTTTTATGGCCGTAGCGCTGGGCGCATTTGCGGCTCACGGCCTGAAGGCACGCCTCGCCCCGGATATGCTGGCAATCTTTCAAACCGGCGTTCAGTACCAGATGTATCACGCACTTGCCATGTTTGGCGTAGGCTTGTTGTGTATGCAGATCAGCGACTCTGCACTGCTGCGCGCCAGCGCATGGTCGTTTCTTGCGGGTATCATTATTTTTTCCGGCAGCCTGTATATCCTCAGCCTGAGTGGTATTCGCTGGCTGGGGGCCATCACACCGATAGGCGGCGTCGGCTTTATTCTGGGCTGGTTATTGCTGGCATCCGCGATGTTATTTGGCCGCAGCGCCTGATCACAAAATCCGAGCCGAGGAGTCATCACCTGATGAACATTCAAGTCAATGGTAAAGCGCTGCAACTGCCTGAACACAGCAGCATCACCGACCTGCTCGTACATCTTGAAATGTCAAAAGGTCGGGTGGCCGTTGAGTTAAACGCAGGTATAGTGCCCCGAAGTCAGCACCACGATACGCAGTTAAAAGACGGCGACACAGTGGAAATTGTTCATGCCATCGGTGGTGGCTAGAGTCGACTCACGCACAGGAAACGTTTTATGCACACGCACAAGAACCAGCCCCAGCCTGCCAACAAACCCTTGGTGCTAGCGGGCAAAACTTACGATTCGCGGTTGATTATCGGCAGCGGCAAGTACCGTGACTTTCAGCAGAATCTGGATGCACTTGAGGCCAGCGGCGCACAGATGATTACGGTGGCTATCCGCCGCGTAAACCTTGGCCAGAATAAAGGTGAACCCAATCTGCTGGATGTGATTTCCCCGCAAAAATACACCATCCTGCCAAATACCGCCGGCTGCTATACCGCGGCCGATGCGGTACGAACCTGCCGGATGGCGCGGGAGTTACTGGACGGACACAAACTGGTCAAACTGGAAGTGCTGGGCGATCAGAAGACGTTGTACCCCAACGTGACTGAAACTCTGATTGCGGCTGAACAGCTGGTTGCTGACGGTTTTGATGTCATGGTCTATACCAGCGATGACCCGCTGATCGCCAAACGCCTCGAAGAGATCGGCTGTATTGCAGTAATGCCGCTGGGTGCGCCCATCGGTTCCGGTCTGGGCATTCGCAATCCCTACAACATCCGCCTGATTCTGGAAAACGCCTCCGTCCCCATCATTGTGGATGCCGGCGTGGGCACAGCCTCCGACGCCACCATTGCCATGGAACTGGGATGTGACGGCGTGCTGATGAATACCGCAATTGCGGAGGCACGTGACCCGGTACTGATGGCCTCTGCCATGCAAAAAGCCGTCGCCAGTGGCCGCGAGGCATGGCTGGCAGGGCGTATGCCGCGCAAACTATATGCCAGCGCCTCATCACCGATCGATGGCACATTCTTCTAAACTGCACGTACAAACCCTACTTTTATAGCGTGCGTCCAGAACGCACGCGCAAGAGCAAAGACCATGGGAAATGAGATTACGCCTGAACAGCAAGCCTCGCCGGCCGATGCCAATGACACACCAGCACCGGTCCGCAAGGCGCTGCGCAGCTACGTTATCCGCAGCGGCCGACAGACCGTTGCGCAGCACGAGGCCATTGAAAAACACTGGTCAACCTATGTGATTGAAGATCACCAGTCCGTGCTGGACACCAATGTTCTGTTTGGACGCAGCGCCCCTCTGGTGCTGGAAATCGGCTTCGGCATGGGAGACTCTCTGGCTGAAATGGCCACAAACCATCCGGATAAAGACTATATCGGCATCGAAGTTCACCGCGCGGGTGTGGGCAAACTGATTAACTACATAGAACACGGCAGCATCCGTAATCTGCGCATCTACTGTCATGATGCCGTGGAGATACTCGCCAACTGTATTCCTGATCACTCCCTGGATCTGGTGCAGATTTTTTTCCCGGACCCCTGGCATAAGAAAAAACACCAGAAGCGTCGATTGATTCAAACCCCGTTTGTGCTGGATCTGATACGCAAACTCAAACCCGGGGGACATATTCATCTGGCCACTGACTGGCATCACTACGCCGAACAAATGATGGACGTGCTCAGCGGCATCAATACCCTTCGCAATACGGCCGGCAGCAATCAGTATGCACAGCATACCGGACGCCCTGAAACCAAGTTTGAGCGACGGGGAAACCGTCTCGGGCATGGGGTTTGGGACTTGATGTTTGAGGTGGTTTCAGCCCAATGAGTCCATGTGGCAATGCCTCGGCGGCTGGGTTATGCTTCTGCGGCACATGATCAGGCGCGTGCGTATTCCAGACTGACAACGCGCTTGCAGAACACACAGGAGCTCCGAACGCAATGTCCAACCTGGTTACTTCCCGGAAATCCACGCCACCTGCCCGGATTCAAAAACCCGCCCTTCACAGGATGCGAATAACGTTGTTGGCACTGTCAGCAGTGCTCTTAGGCGCTTGCGGTGTAGAGGAGTTGCCAGAAAACCCACCAGCCGGCCAACTGAATATGCCGCGCACCGTTGCTTGGTCAGCCTACCCGACAGGCACCGGCGGATACAGTCAGGCAGTAGCCATCGGAAATATTCTGCAACGCCAGTATGGTGTAAACCTGCGAGTGGTGCCGGGACGCAACGATGTCTCGCGATTGGCAACGCTGCGCGCCGATCGTGTGCACATGTCAGCGGGTGGATCTGAGGCGGTCTATGCCCAGGAAGGCATTCTTAATTTTGCCGCCCGTATCTGGGGGCCACAACCTATTCGCGCGATTCTTTCCAATTTTTCGACCAGCTGTTCGTTCAGTTTTGCCACGGCCGCTGACGCGGACATTCGCACCATTGACGATATGCGCGGCAAACGTCTGACGTTTGTGCAAGGCGCACCCTCTCTCAACAATGCGTCAACAGCCTTGCTGGCCTATGCAAACCTGACCTGGGACGATGTCGAGATTGTTGAGGTGGGTGGATACAACGCCTCCATCGATGCCGTGATCAATGACAGAGCTGATGTCGCCGGCGGTGCGTGCAACTCGCCGCCGTTTATGCGACTGGATTCGTCGCCTCGAGGTCTGCACTGGGTCGAGTTTCCGCACGACGACCCGGAGGCAATCACGCGAGTGCGCGACCGCCTGCCATGGTATGTGCCGCATGTAGCAACGGAAGGCCCGGGCATTGACGCTGATGTGGGCGTCCGCGTGTTCACATCCGCATATCCATTGCTGGTTGCGATGGATACCGCTGAAGAAGATACCGTTTATGGAATGACCAAAGTCATTGCCATGCACTACGAAGACTATAAAAACTCCGCGCCGGGGGCAAACGGCTGGCTGATCATGGGCCAGCAACTGGAAAACGCGTTTATACCCTACCACGAGGGTGCCATCCGCTACTTCAAAGAGATTGGCATCTGGACGCCCGAAGCGGAAGCCAAGCAGCAGGAAAACCTCAATCGCCAGCGCGTGCTGATGGACGCATGGCAGGCTTATCTGCCCGGTGCCGCCGAAGACCGCGCGACCTTCGAACAAGGTTGGCTGACATTCAGGCAACAAACGCTGGAACAACTTGGCCTGATCACATTGTCTGAAACCCAGTAACGTATAACTCCAACAAAGACGACGACCCATGAGCAACAGCACTATTCCACCGATCGCGCCATCAGACGAAAAGAAGGATGACTCCGAACTGCCGGCAATGGGCCGTTATCGGCAACTGGCTATCAAATGGCGAGCGTCCATGGCCGTACTGACAGCGGCAGCAACCTTCCTCGCGATTAACCAGATTTTTGCGCTTGGTTTCTTTCTGGATATCACCATGCTGGATGGAAGGTACCTGTACCTGATTACCGGCCTCATGCTGATCATGGTGTTTATTACGTTCCCCTCTCATCACAGCAACATCGACTATGTGCCCTGGTATGACAAAGTCATCATGGCTGCGATTGCCGGCATCTTCAGTTATTTTGCCTATAACGCTGACCTTATTATCCTGGATGCCTGGGAGTATGCAGCGCCGCCAATCGGCATTGCGCTTGCGCTTGCGACTTGGGCAATCATATTGGAGGCGGGACGACGCACTGGTGGCTGGCCGATCTTTTTTATTGTCCTCGTGTTGTCACTCTACCCCATCTACGCCGACAGGATGCCTGACGTTGTTGCCGGCATCGGCATGCCAATCCAGGATGTGGCGATCTTCCATATCCTCGGCGAAGAAAGTTTGTTTGGTGTAGCACTGAACTCCTTTGCAATGCTGGTGTTTGGTTTCATCCTGTTTGGTGTGGCTTTGCAATACACCGGTGGTGGCCCGTTTTTTATCAATCTGGCATTTGCGATGCTGGGTCACAAACGTGGTGGTGCCGCCAAAGTGGCAGTTGTCTCGAGTGGGTTGATGGGTTCAATGAGCGGCGGGCCTATTACAAATGTGCTGACGACGGGTCCTCTGTCCATACCCGCGATGCGCCGGACGGGTTTCTCGCGTGGTTATGCTGCGGGCGTTGAAGCCTGTGCATCTACCGGCGGCGTGATGATGCCACCCATCATGGGAGCAACCGCTTTTGTGATGGCGAGTTTCCTGGGTGTCAGTTATGTCACGGTAGCGATTGCTGCCATCGTACCGTCATTCCTGTACTTCTTTGGTTTGTATATGCAGATCGATGCCTACTCGGCCCGCAACGGGCTTAAAGGCTTGCCGAAGGAAGAGCTTCCCAGTCTGTCACAGGTGTTCAAAGATGGTTGGTACTTCATCGCAGTGTTTGCACTGCTGACCTATATGCTGGTCTACATGCAGCGCGAAGCAACTGCCCCCTTCATCGCAACGGGTTTTCTGCTGATTATCAATCAGTTCACCAAATACAAAATGAATCTCGAAAAATTCATGTTGATGGTTGCGGGTACTGGCAGATTGATGGCTGAACTTGCGGGGATTCTGGCCGCTATCGGGTTGATTGTTGGCTCATTGGCGGTCACAGGCATGGCGGGCACACTCGCCAATGACCTGCTCTTTCTGGCCGGTGACAACGTGCTGGTGCTGTTGTTTATGGGAGCCGCCACCAGCTTTGTGCTAGGTATTGGCATGACAGTGACGGCAGCCTATATATTCCTGGCCATTGTTCTGGCACCAGCGCTGATCAGCGCTGGTCTCGATCCATTAGCATCCCATATGTTCATTATGTATTGGGGTATGTTGAGCTTTATCACACCACCTGTTGCTCTGGCTGCGTTTGCCGCCGCATCGGTAGCTCAGGTGTCACCGATGCGCGCCGGCTGGGAAGCCATGCGTCTGGGTACAATTATCTACTTCATCCCGTTTTTCTTTGTTCTGAATCCCGCATTGTTGCTGCAAGGTGAATTTGGCGAGATATTCCTGATGACCAGCACGGCACTGCTGGGCGTGGTGATTATTGCAGCAGGTCTGCAGGGGTACCTGATAGGGTTCGGCAGATTGGGAGAGGGAAAAGCTGGCTTGTTCCCGCGCACGTGCCTGACGCTCTCAGGTCTGGTGCTGGCGGCACCGTCAGGGGGGTTACTTGGATTGAGTCTGTATCTGCTGCTGTCGGTCAGTAGCGGTTTGTTTGCGGCCGGCATTCTTTTTGCACTGTGGCAACGCAAACAACAAGAGACCTCAGGGACGGCAATATAAGGTATTCGGGCACCGGGCTCAGAACCAGAGCTCGTGCTCATGTTGTTTTAACCAGCCAACATACCGTTTGTAGTCCGGACAAATCTTGGCCACACTTTGCCAGTATTGCGGCGAGTGATTCATGTGCAACAGGTGACAGACCTCATGGCAGATCATGTAGTCAATCACACCGTCGGGTGCCAGCATGATCAACCAGTTGTACTGAATCATACCTTTGGCCGTGCAATGACCCCATTTGCTGCGAGTCTTGCGAAAGACCACCCCCGCAAGCCTGTCATTCACGCCCAGATAATCTGCCAATGCTAGCGTGCGCTGCGGCAGCCAGCCTTTTGCCTGAGCAATCAACCAGTTTTTCAAGACCACTTCTGCCTTGTTTGACGACATCGCGGGGCCACGGATAAGGATGCGACTAGGCTCGATGGTGACCGACGGCTGCGGTGCATTTTCCAGACATACACTTAACTTTCTGGCCTTGTAAAGAATCTGACCACCATCGTGTAAAGACAGGTGTTCCGCAGCCTTTTTGATTCTCTCGCCGAGTTTACGTGCCAGCCAGTGCTGATGTTTATCCAGAAATCGCAACACATCGGCTGTCGAAGTGTGCAATGGAGCACGCACTTCGACGCGATCATGGCGGACATGCAGTGCCAGACTCTTGCGCTTGCTGCGTTGCAGCTGGCATTCCACCTGCAATCCTTCAACGCATAAAGTTTCCTGCGGTGGATAATGTTTGCCGAACAACATGTAAAAAAACCCGGGAACTGTGGTGCCGCAACCTGATCGCGCGCGCAGAATGCCATCGGCCAGGTCGGTTGGACTGTATCATGAATTACCGCATAATAGCGCCCCGACCCAATCGCCACATACCTGCGCAGGAGCAGATCCCGATGAGCAGCCTGTTTACCAGAATCCGCCAGGGTGAATTGCCAGGGCATATCGTTTGGGACGATGGCCAATGTTTTGCAATTCTGACCCTCAAGCCCATACGCGAAGGCCATTTGCTGGTGATTCCGCGTGAGGAAGTTGATCATTGGTACGACATGCCCGCCCCGCTTAACGCCCATGTCTTTGGTGTAGCACGCCTGCTGTCGCAAACCATGAAGGCACAGTTTCCCTGTGAAAAGGTTGGCATGATGATCGCAGGCCTCGAAGTGAGGCATGCGCATTTGCACCTGATCCCTGTCACGGCCATTGCTGACCTTAATTTTTCACTTGCGCAGGACAGGGATGATGCTTTGCAACGGCAGACAGCCCAAAAACTGCGTGATGCTCTGCGCGCTGCCGGTTACGGCAATATCCCGGCAGAGCCTGCCAAATGAAAACCGATACCATTTTTGCAATGCCGCAATCACGGGCAGACTTTGTGTTTGATGACAAAGTTGCCTCCGTGTTCAGCGATATGATTAATCGCTCTGTCCCAGGGTACGCCACGATTCTGTCCATGATTGGTGTACTGGCAGCACGCTTTTGTGTGCCTGGCAGCCGCATCTATGATCTTGGGTGCTCACTTGGTGGTGCCAGCCTGGCGATGGCTCATCAGATTTCACATAAGGATTATGAGTTACTGGCCATCGATAACTCACCGGCGATGACCACACGACTGGAGACTTTGCTAACAGCGCCTGGCTCTAGCGATTTGCCAATACGCGTCATCTGTGGGGATGTCTGCGAGATCGACATCAGCAATGCCTCGGTGGTTGTTTTGAACTTTACCCTGCAATTTATCACCCCCGAGAAGCGTGACGCGTTGATAAAAACCATAGCAGACGGTTTACAGCCTGGGGGCATTTTGATCCTGTCAGAAAAAATACGTTTCCCGGCAGAGCCATTAAATGAGCTGTTTATTGACCTGTACCACGAGTTTAAACAGGCGCAAGGTTATTCGGCACTGGAAGTCGCGCAAAAGCGCGCTGCTCTGGAAAATGTGCTGATCCCGGAAACCATTGATACACACAAACAACGTCTGCAGGCTGCCGGTTTCAGTAGTTGTGATGTGTGGTTTCAGTGTTTTAACTTCTGCTCTATGGTTGCCGTGCGCTGATGAGAGATCGCGACGCACATCTTCGCTTGCAGGCGCTGCTGCGCGGTACGCCAATGGAACCCATGGCTGACTATGCCAGCGACAAATACCTGTATTCGCGCAAACACGGGCTGACCGACCGCTGGCTGGAACTCTTTGATGCACTGCCGCAGGTGCAGGCAAGCAGTATTGATTTAAAAAACGCTGTTCGCATCGGAGGTGCAAACGACTGTACACCTGAGCAGCAGGCCGCAATTGAAGCCGCCGCACGCAGCCAGATACCCTGGCGCAAAGGTCCGTGGTCCGTGTTTGGTGTCGACATTGACAGCGAGTGGCGTTCCGACATGAAGTGGGACAGATTACTGCCGCACATTGACGCTCTGAAAGGCAGACGTGTGCTTGATGTCGGCAGCGGTAATGCCTATCACTGTTACCGGGCTGTGGGCGAAGGTGCCAGATATGCTCTGGGTGTGGATCCTCACCTTGCCTATTATTTTCAATTCAGATTTATACAGCAGTTCCTGCGTGATCAACCGGTATTTGTTTTACCTGTGACGCTGGATGAGTTTCCCGCGCAGGTCGCACAGTTTGATACGGTGTTCTCCATGGGCGTGCTATATCATCGCAGGTCACCCCTTGATCATTTGTTCCAATTATTGGGATGTTTGCGTTCGGGTGGCCAGTTGGTATTAGAAACGCTGGTGGTTGAAGGACCTGAAGGTTATGCACTGAAACCGCTGGACCGGTACTGCCGAATGAACAATGTCTGGTTTCTGCCATCAGTCGCCACAACAGAATCATGGCTGCAACGCTGTGGATTTCTCAATATACGCACAGTTGATATCAATATCACCGGCGAGCAGGAGCAGCGCACAACACCGTGGATGCCGTTCCAGTCATTGATTGACGGGCTTGATCCCTATGATCCAACTCTCAGTATAGAGGGCCTTCCAGCCCCGAGACGTGCACTAATCATAGCTGAAGCGCCTTGAACGGTCTGTCATTTTTGCCACCTACTTCGCCAGAACTATGTGTTGACCTCTCCAGCGATACTGGTTCACTATAGATATGGATAATTGGGGTCAACTGTAATTCATAACAAAAAACTAATTACAAAAACAAGGAACTCCGTCTATGGCCAGACCACTCCGCATAGAATATCCGGACGCGTATTACCATGTGTCCAACACCTCAATTGAGGGTCAGAAGGTATTTCCGTCGACACGTTACTATGAAGCCTTTCTGCAGGCGCTTGATGAAACCTGCAGCCGCCTGAATGTTCAGGTTTTTGCATACTCGCTGCTTAAGGACCAATATCATTTGCTGGTAAAGACTCCGGAAGCCAATCTAAGTCGTTTTATGCGCCAGATCGATGGCATCTACACACAATATTATCAACGACTGAAACAATCCGAGGGATCTCTGTTCCGTGGCCGTTATAAAGCGGTGCTGGTTCAGGCAGACAAA